>CBDUXC010000129.1:0-6074 GCA_965371065.1 uncultured bacterium | reverse complement strand
GCCTGGCCCGACATCCTCTTCGGCGACCACGGAATCGTCTTCTTCCTCTCCGCCTTCTACGTTTATAAGGGCAAAGATATCATATTCCGATCCGTCTTGAAAGTGCCCGTTGGCGTTGTTAATGGCAACTCCTAGCAATAAGCATAAACACAATAACTTATCTCTGAACATGTTATTCCTTTCTAATCTGATAGTTCTTCTTCAACGAAATCCCATATTTCTATAAACGTCTTATCCCAATCTACCTTTAGTTCTAGCCGTTCACGTTCTAAGGTTTTAAATAATTCGCCCCCAACGTAAATCCTATCAGAGAATGCTCCTATTCCAGGATGCGTAATGGCTTTATCACTCGTTTTAATATTCTTAATGCCGGCCCCACCTTTTTCCCGAGGTCCCTTTATCCAATTCCTAAAACCGGATAACGTATCTACCGGACTGTACTTGCCCGAATAACAAATATCAAGGACAACCGAACCCCCTTCTATAACAGGTAGTTTTTGCATCTCAGCTAGTTTGGCATCGAATTTTTTAGTGAAATTATCGAACAACATACCTGTAGGCTTCCCTTTTTCGGACCCTGGGTTATGGCCTACGATATATAACAGCTCGTACTTTTCTGGCATATTACTTAGGACTTCACGAAACGTTTCTTGAGTCATTGATCCCCCCTTCTCCTCTAAGTTCGTTGTGATACCGTAACCGCCTATATCTATAGTATAACCCTCTCTTTCGAAGTATAAGAACAAATCTTCAGCGATATGCGCAGAGCTTATCGCGAACAACAGTATCTGAACGAACGAATTAGATATATCAGGGCCGGCGGCACTATAAATAACACAACCTATTATGAAAGGATTTCCGCCGCCCCACGTATCGAACCCGTACCCACGCCAACCGGCTCCACCGCCGCCACCGTCATTATCCGGGTCTCCGCCGAAATCCCATTCTTGATTCAACCCCGTCGGGTCCTTGAACACTATCGGGTTGTTCCCGCAGTACACGTATGGATTTATCGTCAACGCCGAGCTGGCCATGTCCTTGATCGGGTCGCAGGACATGAACCGCCCGAGCTCCTTGGCGTAGTAGCGGGCGTGGAAGTACATCAACCCACCGTCGTCCTCATTGCCGAGATAAGTATATGCATTACCCCAATATACGGTATCTATATCTTGTAAAGGCTCGCCGAACGGCAAGTAATCCCCTTTCCACACGACTGAGCCGTCTATGTCAGTTACGCAGACCGGCGAACCGAGCAGGTCGTTGTGGTAATAATATACCTGAGCTTCCAGCACGTCGCCCTCGTATTCTATCTTGGCGAGCTTCCTTCCCTTACCATATATATACTCATATCGCTTCGTTGTCAAGTCCCGGATGACGACCGAGTCGAACCAACAGAGGCCCTCGCAGCCCTGGCCCAGGCCGAGGAGTAAAAGAAACAACCGCCTGATTTCTCAGGCGGTTTCTTATTGGGGGCGACTGGATTTGAACCAGCGGCCACCTGCCCCCCAGACAGATTTCGCCCGTTATTGATAATAAACGGGTTACGCTAAATACCTTATAAATCAACGCTTTCCACTAAAACGAGAACGCCGCTAAATACGAGAAAAACGGATTATCTGGCACACTATTGGCACAGTCTTATCCTGTCGTGTCTCGTTAATTCAACCCTATATTCACTTACCGCCCCGTACCCCGTCAAGTAATTATAATAGATATTTTACTCGTCCTTCTTTTTCCCTTTCAATTCGGGAGGCTCCGCTTCGTCAACGACGGCGAATAAAACGCCTTCCGTTTCCTCGCACTCGATCTGCTTCGTAGCATCCTTGCCGAACGCGATTACCAAACCTCGGTTATATACCTCCCGTTTACCTTCTTCGGCTTTCTTAAGCTCTCTAATATACCTTTTCACTTGAGCGTCGTGAGATTCCTTAATCGCGCTTTCCACCTTCAGGTCTACTACTATTCCTATAGGGGTTTTGCCTTCGGTCCAGATAACCAAATCAAGTTCGCAGTCTCCGACGTTATGTCCTTTATACTCCAAAGGTAGTTTTTTTAGGCTTTCGTATTTTAATCCCAAGAGACGCAACGACACCTCCATCGCTTTCTGGTAAACGGCTTCCGACCATCCCGGCCCCAACTCTTCGTAAACGGACGCCGCGCACGATTTGACTTCCTTAAATATTTTATCAACTTTCTTTCCGGCCATACTATCCCTTCCCCTACCCGTTACGTTTTACCGTTTACCCGATATTCCCTTCCCTAACTAAATAGACCCTCATTATTGATTATTATACTTAAACCTTTAAGACAATCAAGCTTATTCTAACGACCTAACTACACAATACCCGTTCTCCTTTTCCGTAATAACCGCAAACGTCCTTCGGGTTTACGTTAATCCCACCTAAGATCGTCCGGAAAACGATACCCTTTAAACCTGAATACATACTCGAATATTAATTAAACGCGAACGAAAATTTACGACAGGTTATAACGTGCTTAATATCAACTACTTAAATAGGTTTTTATCATAACAAACAATTATAAAGAAAATAGTCGCTAAAAATACTTGACATAGCAACGCTTGTTGAGTATAATGGTTATCAGACGACACGTTTACGTCAACGCAATTTTTCAAGGAGCTTAGAATGAAAATGGAACTAGCGGAGGATAAGAAACTCGTTATTGAAGCCGTAAGGGACGTTATGAAAGAAGGCGAAGGAACTGTAAAGGTCGTAATAGCCGACCATAAGATAATAACTATAACAAAGGAAATCCGAGTTTATACCAGGAAAAATCCTGCGAAGCGTAGGAGAAAACCGTAATAAGCTGTTTCTTATAGCGCGCCATTCAGGTATATAAATGATAAAACGAACAACATACACAATAGGATAATCTAGCCTGGCCAGGAACGTGGAGGGCTTGCCCTACCGGGAGACCGGTGGTCAAGCCCTTTTATTTTAAATTACGTTCAAAGAGGGAAATCCTGGAAAGACTGTTTCTGCGTACTCTAACTTAATACTTCTAATAACGTGGCTATTGATACCGACATAATAAAAACCATAACAGACGTTAAACCCGGCTACACGATACCGGAGATAGCCGAAGGTACCCGCATACCTAAATCTACGATCCGCGACCGGATACGCAGGGCTAATCTTCAGCCCAGATACTTTGTTAGTGAATCCGAAGGCAGACCCGGGACCGGCAAGGGCAACCGCTACGACTTAAATGATGTGCTCGACCTATTCCGACAAAAGAAAAGGCGCGGCCGGCCGAGGAAGTTGGGTCTGCGATAATAAGTAAAAGAATAACCGATGTAGTCGCAGGAACGGGGTCAATAATGATTAAAACCGAAGAAGTCTTAACAGAACCCGTAGTTAAAGAAGGGTCTTCCGTAATTTCCCCGAGGTTGGCCGAACGGGTATTCCAATGCGACAGGTCTATTATTACTACCGGTAGAATGGCCCCACTACCCCATACTGCCTGGGCAGTTTACACCGCCCTCGGCGTACTCGCGAAATACCAGGAACGGGGCCACGACGTCAAAAGGACCTGCTTTCCTAGTTACGAAACTATAAAGCGCCTATCAGGTGTAGCTAATCCCCGCAGGCCTTGTAGAGCGTTGAAAAAGGCCGGGCTTATCGATATGAAATGGCGCCGGTATACCTCCAATCTTTATACTATCTTACCCCATTACTACAGCGACGACGATTTTATCGAATTCAGCGGCGAACTATTGTACGACGAAAACTTAGGTTTTACCTGGGCCGGGCTACCGCATTCGGCGAAAGCTCTCTACCTAGTCCTTCGAGCCAAGGTCCATAACAACTCGTTTCGCTTATTCTACAGCACCGATTTCGCCAAATATTTCGATATGTTTTTAGGCGAGTGGTGGTTTAACGAACATAGGCCGGACATCGAAGAATACTTCGGTCACCTACGTGAAGGAGTATATAGTTACGACCCCGATATCCTCAAAACTTACCGTACCAACATCCTTAGACCTTATATAGAACTTACCGAAACGGTAAAAACGAGCTACGGCGAACTAGCAGGTATTAACGATACAAGGACTTTCGAAAAAGGGTTGAACGACCTTACGGAAACTGGGCTAACCAAAGTATTCAACGACGACGTGTACGGAGAAGAATACGTCTGGCCTTTACCTAATACTTATGTTTGGGCTTATTAGTCCTGCAAGAATGACTTACTAAGGATACGTACTTAATAAGGATACGTTAATAACAAGGAGACCCATCTAAAAGGATATGTTCCTATAAGGATATGTTTTCTCTAAGGAGATGCGTTTTTTCAAACGAGGAAAAATCCTGTAAAAGGAGGTGATGTTCTATGGGCGGTCCCGGCAGCACACGATAGAATAAGAATTAAAGAACATAGAAACGGGGGTAAATTAGAATGAGCACGAAATCTAGGGTAACGGCGTTAGAGACCGAAACCGACCCAGAGAATCATATCGGTTTCACGCTCTTAACTATAAACGAACCCGAACCCGGGCTTTACGATATTAAAACCGGCGCACCTGGGGAAACACTACTAACAGGCGTTCCCGAAAAAGACCTTGACAACGTTATCGAAACAATTACAGCAGAACGCTCAAAGCCCGGATATACGAACATGGTTATATTTATCCGCCGTGTATCCTCGAATGGCAGGGCGGCGGTGGTCGTATGAGCACCAAGTCAAGGATTGACGCATTAGAGAAGGGGCAGGGAACTAACTTAATTAAACCGCCCCCACTTAAAACAAAGATGGACCCCAAAGAATATCTCGAAATCGTAACAAATACAGTAACCAGAATGGAAGCCAACGGCTTTGACCCTAACCATAAAACACCTATTAACGGTTTAACTGACGGAGAGTTTATAGTATTAGCACGCGCTTATATTATCGAGTGTAAAATTGACTAGATAGCAAGGGGTAGAGTTGAAAAATTGTAAAGCAACTAAAAAAGACGGTACGCCCTGCAACGCACATCCCCAAACGGGAAGTGATTATTGTTTTTACCACGATCCAGATAAAAAAGAAGAGCGCCACAAAGCCCAATTAAAGGGAGCGCGGTCGCCCCGGCGCAGTATCGTCGCCCTTGAAGTAAATATTGACCTTGCCGACCCCGAACAGGTCCGAGCAGTTATGGCCAGTATGCTACGCGAAGTTATCGACACAGAACCCACCCAAAGAATTAACATAATCACAAAAGCCCGATGTGTTGGTTATCTAGGCGCCAAGCTATTACAGGCGATAGAACTATCAGATATTGACGACCGAATAACCGCTCTTGAGAAAGCACGCGAAGCAAATGAAAAGAAATAAACCAGAGGTTCACTAATATAATACGCGCTACGATAAAAGTATCGCCCGGCCTAACGTATAGGTTTGACCTAATAAAGAAACGCGCCCGTTCCCTTAAAGAAGCAGGTCCAAAGGTCGAAGCAATAATCCTTAATCGTTTCTTGTGGGTTCTCGGTAGGTCCGGCCCTGGTTGGACACCGCTTGCGGAGAGTACGCTAAGGGCATCTAAAGACCGACAAGCACCAAAGCCCTTTGCTACACGCTCCAAGAAGATGTGGGGCGCACTAGCGCACGAAGAGCACCCCAACGCCTACCACGTCTACACAGACACCTACATCGAGGTAGGAGAACGCGGCACGCCCGCTATATGGCACGCAGAACGAAGAACAAAGCCAGGTACCAAGTGGGTATTACCAGCCCGTCCAATGACCATCAGTAAATGGACGCGAGGTAAAATCGTCGATTATTTAACCCGGTACTATTCCGGCGAAAAAGTTAAACGAAGGAGGTGATTAAATGCCAAAAGACGATAATGTAAATGTAAGGGTTAGGGTTACCGGCACGCGCCAACTAAAGGATATGACCGGCGCTTTCGATGACCTCATGGAAGCCGCAGACCAGGTAGCTGAAATCTTTAAGAAAGCAGAAGAGGCCGGAACCGACCTTAATAAAGTATTCAAAGTCCCACGCGGTGGTTTCCCACCCCCCCCGGATGATTTAAGATTAACGGAACAACCCCGCCCACTTTCAACCGCAACACGTAA
>CBDUXC010000128.1:0-6079 GCA_965371065.1 uncultured bacterium | reverse complement strand
CGGCCCGGCCGACCGGGCGGGCGCGCCCGCTTTGATCTGATTGCCCCTTGTCGCCACGGCGAAATCGGATATGTAAGTATCGCCCGTTTCGCCGGACCTGTGGGAGATGACGCAACTGTACCCGGTGAGGTGCGTTGTCCTTATCGCATCCAAAGTTTCGGTTACGGTTCCTATCTGATTGAGCTTAATAAGGACCGAGTTGGCCGCTTTTTCTTCTATACCCCTCGCGATGCGCACGGGGTTGGTAGCGAAAATATCGTCGCCGACTATTTGGATGCGGTTACCGAGAGCCTCGGTCATCGCACTCCACCCTTCCCAATCTTCTTCGTCGAGCCCGTCTTCGATAGAAACTAGCGGATATAAATCGACCCATTCGGTATAGAATTCTATCATCCCGTCCGAATCGAATTCCTTACCCTCGGCTTCCAGAATATACTTACCGTTTCTATAAAGTTCGCTCGCCGCGGCGTCGATACATAACACCACGTTTTCGCCGGGTACGTAACCGGCTTTCTCTATCGCTTCGAGTATAAGCTCGATCGCTTGGACGTTTGACTTCAAGTTGGGAACGAAACCGCCCTCGTCGCCGACGCCCGCTCTGAACCCTCGGTCGATGAGAACGTTTTTCAAAGAATGATAGACTTCAGAACCCGCTCGCAAGGCTTCGCGGAAAGTAGGGGCGCCGAAGGGCATCACCATAAATTCCTGGATATCCACATTATTAACCGTATGGACTCCGCCGTTCAGAATATTGAACATCGGGACCGGTAAGTACCGCGCCGTAACGCCGCCGAGGTACCGGTATAAAGGCATAGCGTAAAAGTCCGCCGCGGCGCAGGAACACGCCAACGAGGCGCCAAGGATGGCGTTTGCGCCCAATCGGCGCTTGTCCTCGGTACCGTCCAACGCGATAAGGTGTTCGTCGATAAGTACCTGGTCGCCCGCGTCGTACCCGATAAGGGCTTCGGCTATTTCCGTGTTCACGTTCGCGACGGCGTTACGGACGCCCATTCCGCCGTACCTGTCCTCTTCGCCGTCGCGTAGCTCGTGGGCCTCGAACTCGCCGGTGCTGGCGCCCGACGGTACGGCGGCCCGGCCGAAACCTCCGCCCTCGGTTATTACGTCCACCTCAACGGTAGGGTTGCCCCGAGAGTCGAGTATTTCCCGCGCGCGGATATCTATGATGGTGGTCATCCGGTCTCCGTTCTTTTTCGCTTAATATAACACCGATTGGGGAAAACTCAAAGCAAAAGGTGGGCCGATTGGTCACTCCGTTGGGATTAAACGCTTCGTAAAAGAAAGGAGCGGGTTTGCCGCTCCTTCGTAAAATTCGAATATCGGGTCTTAATTATGGGTCACTTGATAACGACCATCTTTTTCGTAGCGACGAAATCGCCGGCGTCGAGCCGATATATATATACTCCCGGCGCCAACCCCGAAACCACCCGTTCGTGTTCGCCGTCGGGTAATAAACCGTCGGCCAGGGTCGCGACCCTCCTTCCGCTCAAATCGTAAACCGCCAACGTAACGTCAACATCTTCGGGGAGTTCGAACGCGATAACGGCGGCGCCGCGGGCCGGGTTCGGGCGGGATTGGTATAGAGCGAAGGCCGCGGGTTGACCGCCGGCCGCCCCCGTAGTCGTCCCGAGGGTTTCGGCACGTCCGTCAACGATAGCTTCCAGCTTGTATTCGTACGTAACGCCGGGTTCAACGCCAGTGTTTATATAAGCGTATGGGTTTTCGCCGGTGATTAAAGCGGCGTTAACCGAAGTCCATTCGTCCCCTTTAACGCCTTTTCTGGCTTCCGAGACAGGCTTCCGGTAAAGGTTGAAGCCGGTGATAGCGCTGTTATCCGTCGTATTAACAGTCCAGTTGAGCACGACGTTACCATCATGTTTCGGAACACAATAGAACGTTATAAGTTCTATACCAATATACTGCCGACCACAACAGGCGATATGGGGATCATCGAAAGAATCAATAACTAGGGAGTTATACAAACCGGAAGTACCCGTTTCTATGACTAATTCATAAGTCCAATCAGCCCCGTTACGATATACATAAAATAAACGGTGGCCGGAGGAACCGTATCGGACCGTGCACGCTATATATGGGTTATTCGAAGAATCGACATCGATAGAAGGAAAAGAACCGGTGGAGCCGACATCTTCGAAGGTCCATTCGTAACCGTCGTATTTAATGTAACCTAGTCTCATAATTCCTGTATAATAACAACGCGCGAT
This sequence comes from uncultured bacterium, assembly GCA_965371065.1. Lineage (GTDB taxonomy): Bacteria > RBG-13-66-14 > B26-G2 > WVWN01. The sequence continues at coordinate 3,836 of CBDUXC010000128.1, read as the reverse complement.
GTGGATACAATCATCGGTGCCAATAACCATCGAGCAGGAATACGTGTCCTCATCATCAATAATTTCTATATTCCAACTCCCCCCGTCTTTATAAGCGTGCTTTAATCGTTTGTCGAACATAGTTTGATTCCGATAGATTATATGCGGTAAACCATCTTTATCGAACGCTAGGCAGGCACTAGTACCTGATCCATACGTAGGGTCTACTATAGTTGTATACCAATTAGTACCGTTAAAAGAAGCGTATTTTAATCTATAATCACCCTTATACGCGATGTGCGGAAATCCGTCAGGATCGATAGCTATTGATGGATGTCCGTTACACGAAGTGTCAACGGTAGTTATGCGCCAGGTCGTACCGTTAAATGTAGCATATTTGAGAAACATGTTAATAGAATCCCAATAGGATATATGCGGGTTATCGGAAGAATCTAGAATTATAGAATTGTCCGTACCAGCTCTCCCCTCAGAATCAACGGTTACGATTTCCCAATTATAACCGTCGTAAAAAGCATATTTAAGATCGTACCGATCAACCGATAATACTTCACAATACGATATGTGTGGGTTGTCGTTGGAATCAACGGCTATCGAGGTATACCAGTTTCCCCCGTAGTCGTCGAGGATTTCCATATACCATACTCCTTCGTAATCCGACCGAACATATAATACATGGTCGAAATACCCGAACGTTGGAATAGCGAGATAGTAAAGTAGTACCAGCAGGCTAGATATATATTTACCCAAAACCCTCCTATTTCCTTGTTATTTAACCGAACAGAAGAAAAGCTTACACCAGTGGTTTTTTATAGTTGATTATCTAACAGCCATCTTAATTATACACCTAGTAGGGTTATTTGTCAAGTGATTATAATAATTTAGACGAATCCACAACCAGATTCCAGTTGTTCCTGGTTTCTTTTTAAGTTAAACTATCCCCAAAGGAGTCCCCATGCCCACCGACCTCGAAATCGCGCGCGAAGCGAAGATGCGGCCCATAATCGACGTGGCCGCCGACCTCGGCCTGACCGAGGACGATATAGACCTCTACGGGAAGTATAAAGCCAAAGTCCACCTCGACGTGCTGGAGAAGCGCCGCGGCGACCTCGCCCGTGGTCTCGTCCTCGTCTCTGCGATGACGCCCACGCCCGCCGGCGAGGGCAAGACGACCACGTCCATCGGTCTCGCGATGGGTCTCGCGAAGCTGGGCGAGAAGACGTGCCTGGCCCTCCGCGAACCGAGCCTCGGCCCGGCCCTCGGTATGAAGGGCGGCGCCACCGGCGGCGGACACAGCCAGGTCCTCCCGATGGAGGACATCAACCTCCACTTCACCGGCGACATACACGCCGTGGGCGCCGCCCACAACCTCCTCGCGGCGATGGCGGACAACCACATCTACCGCCGGCAGGAGCCGGTAATCGACCCCCGGCGCGTCAAGTGGGGCCGGGTCCTGGACGTCAACGACCGGGAACTGCGGGCCATCGTCGTCGGCCTCGGCAAGCCCACCGACGGCGTCCCTCACGAGTCCTTCTTCGACATCACCGCCGCGTCCGAGGTCATGGCGATACTCTGTCTCGCAGAGGAAATACACGACCTTAAGAAGCGGCTCGGCAATATTCTGGTCGGATTCACATACGACCGGGAGCCGGTTTACGCCCGGGACCTGGGCGCCGCCGGCGCGATGACGGTCATCCTCGCCGACGCGATAAAACCCAATCTGGTACAGACGATCGAGGGGACGCCGGCGCTGGTCCACGGCGGGCCGTTCGCGAACATCGCCCAGGGAACCAACTCGGTCATCGCTACGAAGACGGCGCTGGCGTTGGCCGACTGGTGTATCACCGAAGCCGGGTTCGGGTTTGATTTGGGCGCCGAGAAGTTCTTCGACATTAAGTGCGTTTCCGCGGGACTGGACCCGTGCGCCGTGGTGCTCGTCGCGACTATCCGGGCCCTCAAGATGCACGGCGGGAGAAAGCTCGACGAACTGACCGACCCGGACCCGGCGGCCGTCGAGCGGGGACTGCCGAACCTCGCCAAACACCTGGAGAGCATCAGCACCTTTAAAGAATCACCTGTCGTTACGGTGAACAGGTTTACGGCGGATACCGACGACGAGATCGACGTGGTGCGACGCTTCTGCGAGGACCGGGGCAGCCCGTTCGCCGTATGCGACGGCTGGGCCCGCGGCGGCGCGGGGGCCGTCGAGCTGGCCGAGACGGTCAGGGACATAGGCTGTCAGATGGACCGGCCGTTCAATCCGATGTACGACTGGGACGACCCGGTCGAGGACAAGATATTCGCGGTGGCAAGCAAGATATACGGCGCCGAAGCGGTCAATTATACGCGGGAGGCGAAGCGGGACCTTCGGATAATAAAGAAGCTCGGTTACGAGAACCTGCCCGTCTGTATCGCCAAGACCCAGAAGTCGCTTTCCGACGACCCGAAGCTGTTGGGCCGCCCGAAGGACTTCCTTGTTACGGTCCGGGACATAATCATCAACTCGGGCGCCGGTTTCCTGGTGCCATTGACCGGCGACATCATCCGTATGCCCGGGCTTCCCGCCGAGCCGGCGGCCAAACGGCTGGATATAGACGACGAGGGGAAGATAGTAGGATTAACTTAACCCGGGAGAGGTCCTTATGCTCGATTTCATATACAAGCGCCGCAGCATCCGCAAGTACGAGCCGGACCCGGTTTCGGACGAGCTGATAACCGAGATGCTCATGGCCGCTATGGCGGCGCCGTCCGCCAGCAACGCTCGGCCGTGGGAGTTCGTCGTCGTACAGGACGCCGAAACGAGGCGCGCCCTCTCAGAGGTACACCGGTCCGCCGGGATGGCGGCTGACGCGCCCGTGATCTTCGCCGTGCTGGGCGACCGAGACAACCACTGGATGGAGCAGGACTGCGCCGCGGCGACCGAGAATTTGCTTTTAGCGGCGGCGAACCTGGGACTGGGCGCCGTATGGGTCGGCCTGCGGGATAAGCACGACGCGTACGTCCGGGAACTACTGGAGGTACCCGATAAGTTCCGGGCGTTCTGCCTTGTGCCCGTCGGTTACCCGGGCGAAGCGAAAGAACCGCGGACCCAGTACGCGGAAGCGAAGGTGCACCGGGAGCAGTGGTAGTACGATAACATCGACGAACAAGCAGCTTACACGTCGGTGTTTAACAAACCGGCGGACCCCGGACCCCCGGCTTCGTCGAGGGCTTCCCTCCAACCCCTCCCCGACCCTTCAACGTCTATTGGACACCCCACATTAAAGTTCTAAATTTAGCTTGATTTTCGGATGTAGAGTTGATATAATACCCGCAATAAGCGGTCGGGTACCGGAGTTTTTATGGAGGTGAAAGTAACCGCCCGGAAGACGCGTTTAGCCTGTTCATGCGTTCCCGACGTTCGTTAATCAGGTACGTTGACCGCAAGCGGCATAGCCGCTGTTAGTTCAGGGGAGAGTTTATAGAACCGGCTTATATATTAGCGTTTATATCGCATACAACGGTATCGGCCGAAAGGTTTTCACGATTCACCGAGCGACGGGCGTTATAGTTCTATGGTTACAGGAAGAGTCAAATGGTTTAACGACTCGAAGGGGTACGGTTTTATTGAGGTAGAAGGCGCCGAGGACGTATTCGTACACCATACCGCGATAGAAGGCGAGGGCTTCAAAACCCTCGCGGAAGGCGAGTTAGTGGAGTTCGAAATCACCAAGGGCGATAAGGGACCTCAAGCGGTTAACGTCAAAAAAGCCGAAGAACCCGAAGAAGAACCCGAGTAAACTACGTTAAACCCAAAAGCCCCTCGTACGAGGGGCTTTCTTTTTGTGGTTTTTATTGTG
>CBDUXC010000127.1:0-6128 GCA_965371065.1 uncultured bacterium | reverse complement strand
AGGAAGGTTTGTCCGAATGCAATAAGTTCCCGAACAAGAACCGCGATTTAATCGCGTCCGTAAAGAAAATCCGGAAGTTTGGTCTTCAGGTACAGGGCGGTTTCATCGTCGGCTTTGACAGCGATTCGCCTTCGATTTTTGATAGTCAAATTAAGTTCATTCAAGAGAGTGGGATAGTGGTCGCGATGGTCGGTCTGTTGAACGCTTCCCGCGGGACAAAACTTTACAATCAAATGGAGAGGGAGAATCGTCTGGTAGACGACAGTACCGGCGATAATACCGACTTCTCAACAAACATTATCCCCAAGATGCCCTATAAAACGCTTATTGACGGCTATAAATATCTTGTGAAAACGATTTACTCGCCCGATTATTACTACGAACGAGTAACGGGGTTTTTAAGGGATTTTATGCCGATGTATAAAAATAAAGGAAGGCGTATTAGTTGGAGCTATATTAAGGCGTTTATTAAGTCTATGTTTATTCTCGGAATTATCGGGAGAGAAAGGGTTTATTATTGGAAGCTCTTTTTCGAGACTGTATTTGCCCGCCCGCGGCTTCTCTCCCTTGCGATAACCTTCGCGATCTACGGTTACCATTTTAGAAAGGTTTTCGAAGTATATTAACGGGTTTTTTAATAGTTAGATTATGGATATCGCCGGGTAACTCAGGAAAGAAACAGGAAAAGTCCTTGCGTCCGGCGAAGCCGAAATGGCTATTGGCATAGGTTGCCCCGGGCCGGCGCTCCAGAAGACGGTCGGCCGCGGCGAGGTGTGGCTCGGCGGCCGTGTACTTACCTGCGATGAACCGCGATGATACTGCAGGGACTGCGGAGATAAACGGTAATCGGCCGCCGATAAGAACGTATTAACTAAGGAAACCAAGTGAAAATACTCCTCGTTTCGCCGGAGTATCCCGATTCGTTCTGGAGCTTCAAACACGCGTTAGAATTCGTACCCGGTAAGGAGACGACGCATCCGCCGCTTGGGCTGTTGACCGTGGCGGCGATGCTCCCGGACGAATGGGAGAAAAAGGTCGTCGACCTAAACATAACGCCTTTGACGGACGAGGACATGGCGTGGGCCGATTACGTCTTTATCGGCGCGATGTACGCTCAGAAAGCGTCGGCAGAGGAAGTTATTGACCGATGCCGGGCGGCCGGCGTGAAAACCGTCGCCGGCGGCCCGTACTTCACGAGCAACGACGACGACTTCGAGCGAGTGGACCACCTGGTGCTGAACGAGTCGGAGATAACGCTGCCGTCTTTTCTTGCCGATTTGGAGAACGGGCGCGCCGAACACGTTTACAGGTCCGACGCGTTCGCCGATTTGCACGAAACGCCCGTCCCGGCGTACGAACTGCTGGATATGGACAAGTACATATCGATGAGCGTCCAATTCTCCCGGGGGTGCCCGTTCGATTGCGACTTTTGCGATATTACCAAGCTCAACGGCCGGCGCCCGCGGACCAAGACCAAAGAACAGATACTGACCGAGCTCGAGAATATATATAGGCTCGGGTGGCGGGCCGGCGTCTTCTTCGTGGACGACAATTTAATCGGAAACAGGCGGCTCCTGAAGGATGAAATCCTGCCGGCCGTACGCGAGTGGATGGAAGAGCGGAACCACCCGTTTTCGTTCTTAACGCAGGTCTCGATCGACCTGGCCGACGACGACGAACTGTTGGATTCGATGTACCGGGCCGGTTTCGACGGGGTCTTTATAGGCGTAGAGACGCCCAGCGACGAAGGTTTAATTGAATGCGGTAAAACCCCGAACAAGGGCCGGGACATGGTCGAAGCCGTAAAGAAAATCCAGGGTTACGGGTTCCAGGTGCAGGGCGGGTTCATAGTCGGTTTCGACAGCGACGGACCGAGCATCTTCCAGCGCCAGATCGAATTCATACAAAAGAGTAATATCGTCGTCGCGATGGTGGGGCTTCTGAACGCGCTTCACGGTACTAAACTGTATAATCGGTTGAAAAAAGAGAACCGTCTTTCCGACGCCACGACCGGCGACAACACGGACTTCTCGACCAACATCGTCCCCAAGATGCCGCTCGAGAAGCTGGAGGAAGGCTATAATTATCTTGTCAAGACGATATATTCGCCCAAGTACTACTACGGCCGTTTGACGAGGTATTTAAAAGACCATAAGGTGAAGGTGGGTAAAGCAAAGCGGTTCCGTTGGACTCATTTATCGGCGTTCGCGAAGTCGGCATTGCTTCTCGGGATAATCGGGAGAGAACGGTACCAATACTGGAAGCTGTTCTTCAGGACGTTGCTGACCCGGCCGAAATCTATTGCGTTGGTTATTACTTTCGCGATATACGGTTACCATTTCCGGAAAGTTTTCGAAAAGTATTAATCCGCTTTCGATAAATCGTCGTACATGGATAAAACCGAACGTATCAGAGAAGAAATAGCGAGAATACTGGGGTCCGGCGAAGCCGAGGTCGCGATAGCTTACGAGGGTGGTACTATCCCGTTGGCGTCGCGGCCGGTTTTCGTCCGGGAAGCTGACGATGCCGACCGGCTCGTCTGGGAACCTTATCGGTCCGGCGGGCTGGCGCGATACGTACAGCAGTACGTCCGGGACCGGCGAAAGGACCGGGACTTCGACCCGGCCGAGGCGCGGAAGGTAGCCGTCGTCGCCCGGCCCTGCGACGCCCGGGCGCTTGTGAACTACATAAAGGAAAAGCAGTTCGCCCGAGACGACGTTTACGTAATCGGCGTAAACTGCGCTGGCGTCGTCGACCGGAACAAGGTTTACGAACGGGTCGGCCCGTACGAACTCGCAGGAGTGGAATTAAACGGTTTAAACCTTACGGTCACAACCCGTACCGGCGGCGAGGTTAAAATGGCGCTTGAGGAAGTGCTGGCGCCGACGTGCACCCGGTGCACACATCGCGCACCGCCGCTGGCGGACGTAGTAGTGGGCGAGGAGGTAAAAGCGCCGGACGTGGACCCGTACGCCGTCGTAGCCGAGCACGAAGCGAAGCCTGTGGACGAGCGGTGGTCCTGGTTCGCCGAGGAGATGGATCGGTGCATCCGTTGCCGGGCGTGCCGGCAGGCTTGCCCGATGTGTTACTGCGAAACCTGCTTCGCCGACCAGACGAACCCGCCGTGGATCGGACAAACGGCCCTTACCGCCGACACGATGGGGTTCCATGTCGGGCGACTGTTCCACATGGCCGGGCGGTGCGTGGACTGCGGCGCATGCGAAGCCGCTTGCCCGATGAATATACCGCTGACGGTGCTCAACCGGAAGCTGGATAAGCTGGTATACGAGCTTTACGGGTACGAGCCGGGGCTGGATGTTGAGGAGAAGGCGCCGTTGAGTACATACAGCCCGGACGACCCGGACGAAGGGTTTATGTAGAATGCTGAAGGTCTAATAACGCCGGTTTCAACCGGTGGTGTTTAATCGGCGGAGTTTTTTATTGATTAGAACGCCGACTTCAGTCGGCGAGACAACGAAAAGCAACGAAGTTAGCTGCACTCATCCGGTTAATAATATGCCGCCGTATAAAATTGAAAAAGGCAAGTTCGGCGATTTCCTGAAGGCAACAAACGAACGCTATAAAGTTTATGCGCCCGCCGGGGGTCCGGAGGGGTGGCGTTTCGCGCCAGCCGAAGGACCGGTAAACCTAGACGGCTACCTGCTGACCCGACTCTCTGCCAAGGAGTTCGTAACGCCGTTGTACGAGACGGTGCTTACGTTCGACGGCGTAACGGGCGAGCCCGCCCCACCCGAAAATGAGCCGTGCCTGGTCTTCGGCGTGCGGCCATGCGACGCGCGCGCGATTCGGTTCTTCGACTCGGTATTCGCCGGCGAGAGCTATATCGACCCGGCGTATAAAGGCCGGCGTAATAACACGGTCTTAGTCGTAACGGCCTGCAGCGAACCTGCACCCACGTGCTTTTGTACCAGTACCGGCGGCGGCCCGGGAGACGACTACGGCGCCGACGTGCTCGCTTACGAAACCGGCGGCGGTTGGATTCTGAAGCCGGTAACGGAGAAGGGCATGGAAGCTCTGGAAGGCGCCGGGCTGGCGAAGGCGACGGACGCCGAGTTGAAGAAAGCGGCGGCCCCGGCCGAAAAAGCCGCGGCGGAGATGAAACCGCTCTGGGAACTGGCCGAGGCTCAAATCGCCGTAAAAGACCGGTTCGACGACCGTATGTGGAACGAGGTTGCGAACCGGTGCCTGGGCTGCGGCGTCTGTACGTTCGTATGCCCGAGTTGCTCTTGCTTCGACGTTTCGGACGAGGGTAAACTCGGACGCGGCCGCCGGTACCGTTTCTGGGACGGGTGTACGTTCCCGATATTTACGCTGCACGCGTCCGGCCATAACCCGCGGGAGACGTCTGCGCCGCGTTACCGCCAGCGGGTCCTACACAAGTTCAGCTATTTCCCCGAACGGAACGACGGGTTGAACCTATGCGTCGGCTGTGGCCGCTGCGTCGTGGATTGCCCCGTCAACATCGATATACGGGAAGCGGTAAAGAGGGCGGTAGAAGTGGGATAAAGAGGTTATTGTGTCGGATATAAAGTACACAGTAATACTTGAACGAGAGGACGACGGCGGGTACCACGTGTTCCGCCCTGCCCGGCTGCCATCCCAGGGCGACGACCTGGAAGAAGCGCCGGCCAATATCGAGGAAGCTGTAGACATATACGTCGAAAACATCATAGCGGACGGCGAGAGATTACCGGGGGTGGATTATAATGGGACGGGATAAATTAACTTTCACCGCGAGTTTATGGCGAGAAGGCGAATATGTAATCGCGAAGTGTGTTGAACTAGGAGTGGCTAGTTTCGGAGATAACAGAGAGGACGCGTTAGAGAACCTTCAAGAGGCGGTTGAGTTGTATTTGGAAAATGAGGATATCGAAGAGATAGTTTCGCCCGAAATAGTAAAAATAGAAGTCGGTTAAGTTTGAAAGGACCGTTACGCCGGTTATTCATATAGGAAGATATTGAAAGGGCTTAGAAAAGCCGGTTTCGAAATAATCTCTCAAAGAGGCAGCCATATAAAATTGAGAAAGGTAGTACCCGAAGGTAAACTAACAGTTATTGTACCGCGCAAAAACGATATCCCGCCTGGAGTATTACGTAGTATACGAGAGATGTCCGGTTTAGATGAAGAAGGGTTTTTCGAACTTATTAGGTAAACAGCAATGGACTACCCCGTTAATTCCCAACTGGCCGACGCGCCGATGTACCCGGCGCCGGCGTCGATAGAGAAGGTGGTCGTCGAGACGGCGGCCGCCGACCTGAAGAGCTTTTATTTGAAGCTTGAGAACGGCGCCCGGTGGGACTATCTACCCGGCCAGTTCGCCGAGCTGTCTATTTACGGCGAGGGCGAAGCGCCTATCGGCATCGCCAGCTCGCCGACCGAGGGCGACCACCTGATGTTCACGGTCTTCGAGACGGGGCGGGTCTCCCGGGCGCTCCACCGTACGTCGCCCGGCGAGGTAATCGGGATCCGCGGCCCGTTGGGGAACGCGTGGCCCCTGGATGAACTCCGCGGCAAGAACGTCGTCGTCATCGGCGGCGGGTTCGCTTTCACGACCCAGCGGTCGTTGGTCCGGTACATACTGGACAACCGGGGCGACTTCGGCGAGCTTATAGTCGTTTACGGTGCGCGGTCGCCGGGCGCGCTGCTCTACAAGCCGGAACTGGCCGATTGGGAGGCGTCCGGCGCGATGACGTTGTACCTGACGGTGGACGCCGCCGGCGACGAGCCGTGGGACGGCCGCGAGGGCTTCGTACCGACAGTCGTGGGCGAGGAGAAGCCGTCGAGCGAGAACGCGGTCGCTCTCGTCTGCGGTCCGCCGATTATGATAAAATTCACGTTGCCCGTTCTCGACGAGCTGGGCTTCAAACCGGAACAGGTGTACACGTCGCTCGAGATGCGTATGAAGTGCGGCGTCGGGATGTGCGGGCGGTGCAACATAGGGCCGAAGTACGTCTGCGTGGACGGGCCGGTCTTCTCCTTCGCCGAGCTGAACGAGCTACCGGCGGAGTATTAAAAGGTCGGGGATTGAAATGAAATTCAGAGTAGTATTAGAACCGGATTTGGAAGACGGCGGATACGTCATAAGCTGTCCGTCGCTTCCGGGGTG
>CBDUXC010000126.1:0-6149 GCA_965371065.1 uncultured bacterium | reverse complement strand
TAAATGAGGTTTGCGGATACCTACTAGATACCAAAGATCCCAAAACGGAAGTCGTATTTATATTCGGTGCGGGGGCATCAAAGTCTTCCGGGATGCCGTTGGGTGGTGACCTGAAAACGAGTCTATGGGACAATAAACTTATATTACGTCCGCCCGAGGACGTAAAGGAGCAACTTAAGAAAATAGGAGTAGAAGATTCGGTCATAGAAAATTTGATTGTTGAAGGCGGGAGACTCTCTGAGAAAGTCCCCGAAGATGTAACCTTTGAGGAGTTAATGACTGTTGGTACTAGTTTAGAGCCCGGCGCAACTGATGAGGAGAAGGAAAGAAGAATGGCTGAATGGCTTGAGACGCAAATACCAGATATATATAAAGATGAATTAAAATATTTCCCAAGTATCGCTTATGAGTTTACTTGCCACCTTTTGAGCCTGGGTATGATTAAATACGTGATTAGTATGAATTATGACGAGCTTTTGGATAAAGCGATCGACGACGAGCTAGGCAAGGGAAGCTGTTTTAAGGTAGTTACCCTGGAGAATTTTGAATCGTTGCGTCTATCGGGTAGGAGAGACGATTGGGGAAAGTTCGGGGATTGTTTTCTCATCAAACCACACGGTACCAGAAGTATGCGTCGTTCCTGTAGATATAGAGTGGATTTTGTTAGGAGATTCGAAGAAGATAAACGAGTTGTATTACAAGAAGTTCTTATGAACTCGGTAATGGTCTTAGTAGGATATGCGGCTCCGGACGACGATTTTCGAAATTTAATAGGCGATATATCACTAAGCAATATTGAAAAAATAATTATCGTCGATCCAGAACCGGATAATATCGTTAAAAACCTAAGTGGTAGAGGCGAAAAGATTTCTCCCTATAGAAGTCCTGAAGAAGAGTTCCCTGAAGAAGAGTTCTTCGAAAAATTAGGTGGTAAAGAAGGAGTTCTTTATAACGACGAATATAAAGAAACATATACTACAGCAACGAGGCATTTTATTCGTGCGGCCGTTTACAAACAAGTAAATCCTACTACGGATGGTAAGGACGATAAGGATGATAAGGTTAATAAGAAAGAACAACAAAGAACGTGCATAGAACGAGACCGTACTTTCTTTGAGCGATTAGATCTCTTAGTCGAGATACTTATATACTGCTTTAAGGTCCGTGGGCTCTTTACACGAAGAGCTTTGTCCACCTGTCCGCGTATTATTTCTGCCCTGGATATGTACTTTGAGAAGGCCAAAGCAGGCGATAAAGAGAATCCTATCGAGACTTGGCTTCACAAATTGAAAGTGGGAGGTATACTTAACTCCGAGAAGATAGACCCATTTGACGAATGGTATTATTTACCAAACGAGGACAGCGTAAACCCAAAAGAGGGAAGCGTGAAACCAAATAACGGAGACAAAGAATCCACGGAAGTTTTCCAGTGTGCTGCTGAGAAAGTAGCCGATTTTCTTACAGGAGAGTTAAACAGATTTTTCCAGAAGGACGATAATAAGAAAGAATTTATCAGAGAAGTAAGCGGTTTGCTCGCGAGCCTCCCGTCCGATTTTGACTACGACCTTTCAAAGGGACGTTCGATGTACTTCCTTCCCTTTAAGAAGGTCGAGCAAATTACCGATAGAAAACAGTTTAGAAAGAGGAGTGAAGAAATATTGGAGAATAATATGCGGTATAAGAATCTTTACGTAATTTCGCCATCTGTAGCAGAATGGCTCTTGAAATGGGGCGGAGAAAAACTCAAACAATCTAATAATAATAGAAAATTCAAAACTATAAGAGTCATAATCAACCAAGATGTGCTTGGTATCAATGGTTCTATCCACTATGAACATAACAAAGGTGCGTTTAACAAATTAAACGAATTGATAAAAAACTTAATCAAAACTACTAATGACAACCAGAACGTTAAGATAATAAGCGAAGTTAAACACAGTTTGACCTTGGCTTTTACGGAGAACAACAAGAGTATAAGGGGCAAAGCAATATTGTTTGTCCGCGAGGGTAAAGCATCCTCTTTTAGCCCGGTATTTATAGAAGAAAAAAAGGCGGTCAAAGTTTCCGGCGAATCCGACATCAAGAAGTTAAAGGAATATTTCGACGAAATGTTTAACGAAAACAAGAAGGATAAGGGGAAGAAATAATAAGACTAGAATACGTTAGGTGTAAGGGGTATATATTAGTATACAAAACGCTTTATTTAACGTTATTACTAATCGTAACTGGCTGCTTCTACGTCGACTCGGTGGACGCGCCGGAGATGGTGAAGCGGAAGAAGGACTTCGAGGTAACGGTAGGGCTCAAGACGTACGAGGATTATTTAGGGACCGCGGACGAGTATTACACGCCCAACGCGGCGCTGGCAGCGCCCGAGAAGTGGAAAGTCAAGTACGCCGAAGTAACGTACGGGCCGGTGAAGCCGGAGCTGGCGAAGACGGAAGGCGCGCCGCCCGGCGGGTGGGTGAGCGACGTAGAGATACCGGCCGGATATATATGGACCTGTTTTGCCGCGAACGGATCGTATCCCGCGGCGGAGTATCTCGACACTCGCTTCGACGTAACGTTTACGGTGAAGGCCGGGAAGGACCCGGGGAACTACCGCCTTTTCGTAACCGCCTGGGCCGACGAGTTTCACGAGGAAATATCGCCCGGCGATAAAATCAAGGGTTTCTGGGTGCAGGTGATTAAGTAGCGCGTTATGGCCACCTTACGCGAAATAAAGCGGCGCATCTCGAGCGTCGATAAAACGCAGCAGATGACCGCGGCGATGAAGACCGTCTCGGCAGTAAAGGTCCGGAACGCTCAGCAGGCGCTCTTCGCGATGCGCCCGTACGCGGCCAACCTTGCCGAGGTAATCGCCCGGCTGTCGGTCCATTCCGCCGAGGAAGCCCATTATCTGTTGGGAGTCCGGCCCGAGGAGCGTACCGTGTTGGTGGTCATCACTTCCGACCGGGGGCTCTGCGGCGCGTTCAACAACAACATCATCAAGGCCGCCGTCGAGTACGTGGAGGAGCACAGGCGAAAGTATAAAGCGGAACCTGATATAGTCGCCGTCGGGCGGAAGGGCCGGGACGCGCTGGCGAAGATAGGCTTTAACGTTGTGGACGAGTACGTCGGGTTCTTCAAGGAAATGACTTTCGACGACGCGCGGATAATCGGCGAGAAGGCGATAAGCGAGTTCGAGGAAGGCGACGTGGACCGGGTGGACTTCCTGTACCCCCACTTCTTCTCGGCCGGCACACAGAAGATATCGGTCCGTTCGGTCCTGCCGATAAAGATCGAGGACATGGTCCTCGAGGAAGAAGTGGACATGCCCGGTATCGAACGTTACGGCGACGTCGAGTACATCTTCGAGCCGACCCGGGCCGAGATTCTCGAGACGCTTCTGCCGTTGTACGTAAACGTGCAGGTCTGGCGGATACTGCAGGAGTCGGTCAGCTCCGAGCACGGCGCCCGTATGATGGCGATGGAGCAAGCGACGAGCAACTGCGAAGATGTACTGAGCGAACTGACGCTTCATTATAACAAAGCGCGGCAGGCCGCGATTACGAATGAACTTCTGGAAGTCGCGTCGACCGCGGAAGCGGTCAAATAAAGCCGGACCCGGTAACGGGATAATCCAAGGGTTCTATGATTATAGATTCGAACGTTATAAGAAAGGGATTTACCCGCAAGATTCGTAGGAGGTAGGTTAATATCGAACGGGGCGGCCGGTCCATTTTAACGCTGGTTTTATTAACGGTCGTTCTGTTTAACGAAGTTCCGGCCGGCGCAACGGCAATTACCGGCGAAGTTTACGACCTGCGCACCGGCGAGGTTTTGGAGGGGGTAAAGATAACCGTCGAGGAGTCGGAAGCCGTAAGCGGTGCCGACGGGAGCTACCGGCTTTACGAGGTCGAACCGGGGCGCCGGCTTCTCGTCGCGAAGAAGAAAGGCTACGCCCTGTTGTACGACGATAACTTTATAGCGGGCGAGACCGACGAGACCTGGGCCAACCTCGGAATGCTCCCGCTGGAACCGGATTCGGAGAAGGTCGACGGCGATTTCCTCGACCTGCTTCACGAACGCGCGCCCAGGGTCTTCGGCGAGGAGCCGATATCGGCGGACCTGTACGAGCTGCCGCTCCGTGTGTCGTTCGACCGCCGCGGCGGGTTCATCTCCGAAGACCACGTACGGGACCTCCTCGAGGTACAGAACAAGAAACTCGGCGGTTCGTATTATAAGCTATCCGCCGACGACGGTCCCTGGGACGTGAAGCTCGTGTCCGTCGGCGCCGAAGAGCTTGAGCCGGTACTGGTGGAAAACGCCGCCGGCGGTTGGTACGCGGTGGCGCCCGAACGCGAGACGTTCTTCTTCGTAGACCCGCGCAACGCCGGGCCGGGCAATCTGGTGCTTATAAGGGGCGGCGAACTGGGGTTTTTTTATCGGTTGGTTGGCGCGTTCCTGCGCTTCGTACTGTTAGCCGGGCGCGGCGCCGAGCCGACGGCCGTGGAGCCGTACGAACTGGAGGACGATATATGTATCGGGACCGACCTCGACGCCGTCGTACGGCTCGCGTATGAAGCCGGGCCGGCCGGGCAGCTCGGGAAGTACAGGCGCTCGAAGAAGGGTCGGGCCGCGGTGCGGGCCGGGTTCTCCCTTGGTTGGGGAGATACGGTCGCGCCGGGTGTGTACAACGCGAAAGGCGAAGCCCTGCAGTTCCCGACCGACTATACGCTGGGTTATCTGGAGGCCGGCGGCGGGATTACCTATCGGGGCGTTGTCGGCGACGGCGGTATCTGGCACACGGCGATATGGGCCGAAGACGCCGAGGCCGAAGCCCCGACGGCCGAGTACCTGGTCTTCAAGGAGATAAGGCAGGCCAAATCGTTCTGGGGCCGCGGCGGGTACCGATGGGACGCCGTGGACGAGAAGCTCGCGGTAACGCCGTACGGCGGTTATAGATACCTGAAGCTGGAAGGCTACTTCCGCGGCCAGAGGAACGCCGGGCACGCGGACCCGCCGGATACGATAATCTCCGGCACCAGGCGCCTCGACGGGCCGGAGGCCGGATTGAAGGTCGAGTGGATTACCGGCGTGGGCGACCTGGCGTTGTACGCGGACTACGCCGAGTTCTTCGCCGAGACGCCGTCGGTACACATAGCCGAGGGCGGTGTGGGCGCGGCCCGGTGGCACGGCGTTGGGATATACGCGTTCTGGCGCCAGTTCTGGAACGGGACCCTCGACTACCGCTGCGGCGGTATCGGGTTCCACGGGGAGTTTGGGTTTTAGCGAAGATACAACTCCGCTGCGGAGGTAATAAGGTAATGCCCGACAGAATCGAAGGACGAATAGTGCAGGTAATCGGACCGGTGGTTGACGTCGAGTTCGACGGCGGGCGGTTGCCGGCCATACACAACGCCGTTGAGGTCCCTGTGAACGGCCGGGTTATCACCACCGAAGTGGCCCAGCACCTGGGCGAGAACCAAGTCCGCTGCATCTCGATGGCGTCGGTGGACGGCGTCAAGCGCGGCGCCTTGGCCTATGACACGGGAAGTCCCATAACCACGCCCGTGGGCGAAGGGACCCTCGGCCGGGTCATGGACGTTCTCGGCGAGCCGATAGACGAGCTCGGGCCGGTGGACTACAAGGAGCGGCACCCGATTCACAAGTTCCCGCCGGAGCTGGCCGTCCAGGATACCCGGTCCGAGATGTACGAGACCGGCATCAAAGTCATAGACCTGCTCGAGCCGTACTCCAAAGGCGGTAAAACGGGGCTCTTCGGCGGGGCCGGCGTCGGCAAGACCGTCCTGATAATGGAGCTTATCCACAACATCGCCACCGAGCACGGCGGCTACTCCGTCTTCTGTGGTGTTGGTGAGCGGACCCGCGAAGGAAACGATCTCTATCTTGAAATGACCGAGTCCGGCGTGCTGGAACGCACCGCTATGGTGTTTGGCCAGATGAACGAGCCGCCCGGCGCGCGTCTTAGAGTCGCTCTGTCCGGTCTGACTATGGCTGAGCACTTTCGCGATGTTGACCATCAGGACGTGCTGATCTTTATCGATAACATTTTCCGCTTGGTCCAGGCCGGTTCGGAAGTGTCCGCGCTGCTCGGACGTATGCCCTCGGCGGTGGGATACCAACCGACCCTGGGTACTGAGATG
>CBDUXC010000125.1:0-6206 GCA_965371065.1 uncultured bacterium | reverse complement strand
CCGTCCCCGTCTGGAAGAAGTACCGCGTGAACGGGCGCACCCTAGGCGTTAGTCCGGAAATAGGCGCTAACGCGTCTATTAATATATCTTCTAAAGTAGCCATTTCGTTCTCAACGGCTTATCACTTCAACCACGGTATGCGGCAATGGCCGTACCAGGACTATAAAGAAATGAAAACCAGCGTTTACTCCGTTAAAATCGGTCCCTGTATTAAGTTGTTAGGAAACAGCACAACGCTTTCAGCCGCTATAGGCGTTGGCTATTACCGGATAACGCACGGACCGATTCTACCCAAAAACGAAACGACGTTCAATGCTATCGGAAGTGATACCGAAGTCTATATAAACGCTCTCGGTATATACTTCGAGCCGGTTCTTTCTTACCCGATAGGGAAAATAACGATATCAACACGCCCTAGCGTAAATTACGTTTTCGATAAGGGTACGTATTCACCCGACGAACCTTACTTCGAGAGAACTGTTAGGGTCAAAACGAACGATATATACGTGGAGTTATTATTAGGCTTAACGTACGCGCTGTTTTAGGACGTAGTATTAAGGTTCCGCACGACGCTTAACATGACGAAAGGATTATAATGGACGCCCTTAAGATATACAAAATCATAATCTTAACGTTAATTGCCCTGGTATCTTACGCCCACGCCGAACCAACGTGGACGGTCTTTACGGGGAACTTCCCGGAAGGTACCCCGCCCATAGTCAACGTAATAAGTTCCGACGAAGACAGCACGGTAGTGGAAATAACAACGCCGGGGATGTGGGAAGAAGAAGTAGAAATCGACGGTATGACTTTCCAGAAAATCGAAATTCCGGAATACGGCTTTACTTACGAGATCGGTCTGCCGCAGATACCGGGTGTCCGCGAGTTGGTCGCCGTCCCGGGTATGAAAGATATATTCCTGAACGTCGTAGAAACGAAAACAATCGAACGCGAAGAATATAACGTTTACCCGGTCCAGACACCACTGGTGGACGGGGACAATGGTAACGGCGAATTCGACTACGACGAAGAGTTCTACCAGACGGACGCGTTATATCCAGAAAATCTGACCGACTTAGGCGGTGCCAGTATTTGGCGGGACGTCCGCGTAGTAAACCCTTCCCTTTACCCGGTCCGTTTCAACCCGGCGCAGCAAAAGCTGGAAGTGGCTTACTATATTAAGTTCGAACTGGTTTATAGCGGCGAAAGCAACGATAACGTAAAAATCGACCCGGATTACCCGATAGAGAAGAAGTACGCCGATACATATTCGGAAAATATTACCAACTACGATTTTTTGGACCTTCAGGAGATAAGTTGGGCCCTTGAAGATTTGGACTATCTGATTATTACGGCCCCGGGATTCGTCGGGCCGGCCAACCGTATCCGGGATTGGGCCCGGACCCGCGGTTACGGCGCCGAGACAGTAGATACAAATACGGCCGGTGACACTTGGCAAGAGATATGGGACTATCTAAAAACATTATACGCAAATGAACGAATGGACTACGTTTTACTATTAGGTGATATAGGAGATTACAACGACTTAGTACCTATAGCGAAAATATCCGTAGTTTGGGAGGATACTATCACCGATTATCGCTATTCTTTATTAGAAGGAGATGACCCTTTCCCCGAAGTAGCCGTATCGAGATTATGTGGTACTACCGTTGATGAACTAAACCATCAAATAGATAAAATAACGGATTACAACGCTGGCATAGAACCGGGCCCGTGGGCACAAAGGGGGCTATTAGTAGCGCATCAAGATTATGAATGGGACTATAGAGGTTATAGAGAATGTAAAGAAAAGTTACGCACTAATGCATGGGAGTATTTCGACCCTGTTTTTATAAAATGTTACGGCGCTGACGACGGTGTAACAAATAAAAATATAAAATTGGCTATCGACGGTGGTTGCGGGATCGTAAATTACCGCGGACACGGCGGTACAGATAAATGGGCTAATTGGAGTAAAGGTCCTGGGCAATATAGTTGGACGACGGTTAACATCCACGAGGATTTAAACAACGGGGATAAATACCCAGTTGTATTTAATATATGTTGCCTTAACGCCGAGCTAGATAACGCCGCTCGAGAAGAAACTTTATGTGAGGCTTGGTTATCTTCCGAATACGGTGCGGTCGCGGCACTAGGCAGTACAAGGGTAAGTTGGACGCCTACAAACAATATTTTCGATTGGGAGTTATTTTCCCAAATATATCGGCTTGGAAGGACCGAACTAGGTTTAATTAATAACGATGCCCGCGGTTGCTTTATAAAATTCCATCACGAAGGTGACATACGCGGTACTGCCAGCCTTTTCCAGTTCGTATTATTAGGCGAACCAACTACCGACATACGTACCGGTCCTCTTCTCGGATTGTACTGCATGCACGTCGAGTCCGTACCCGTGGCGGTCGCGACGCCCGTACAAATAGAAGTTAAAGATAACGTTAATTTACTACCTATCGCAGACGCGGTAGTCTGTTTATATAAAGACGGCGAAGTACACGAAGCTTACACTACCGGCTCTAACGGCCTAATCTCTTTCGACGTAACCGCAGCTACGACGGGTGAAATAACGGTAACTGTCCGGAAGCACGGTTTTATTCCGTACGAAGGTTCGATCGCCGTTGAATAGGTTTACGCCAATAATCCTTAATAGGGCCCGGTTCCATAGGCCTTTCTGTTTAACTCTGCTCGTTAAAAAACCTTCCCTTCCTACCCTATACCCGTTATAATCCCTCATCGCCAGGTGTAACTCTCGGCCCGTTATTTACACTAATGTCGCGGTGCGCTAACGTTTTGCCCTTTCTTAGAAAACTATTATCGGGAAAATATCTCCTCGACCCGGCGGCGTTCCCGGTCCTGGTCATAGGGATGTTTATGCTCGTTATGCTAAACACCGGGCGCCACCACGAGTACGCCGAGGACGCGTACTTCGCGCCGGCAGGCGGCGACTACCGCGAAACGAATCTCTCGCTCCACAGCGTCGGCCGAGTTTACGACCTGCGGGTCAAGTACTACGACAACAAACAGTATCAGGGGCCGCCTGTAATAATCGTCCACGGAATGGGGACCACCGACAGCTACCTCTGGCGGATGAAGGGCTCCGTCGAGGTCTTCAACGGGTTCGTCTACTACGAAGAAAGGTACGTCGAGACGATAGGCCTGGCCCAGGGCCTGGTGGACCTGGGCTACGACGTAATTACATACACCTATCCCGATTCGCGGCACCGACCGCTCGAGTACCAAGCGTACGACCTGCACCGCATCGTCGAATGGACCAAAGGCCGGTTCGTAAAGAAATCCGTAATCCTGGTCGGGCACAGCATAGGCGGACTAATCTGCAGATACTACCTTGTATCCGGCCAAACGGGTTTACCCAACAATCGTTTCGAGGAACCGCCTGAAGGCAAGTACAAGTGGCAGCACCAGTACGACGTCTCCGGATACGAAGTGTCCCACATGAAGTACGAAGGCGACGTCGAGAAGTGCGTTCTTTTCGCGACCCCCAACTTAGGGAGCCTCGCCGGCGGCGGAGAGAACTACGGCAGCGCGGCCCTCCACCAACTAACCGAAGGCTCCGAGTTCCTCGATTGGGTCGAGCTGGGCCGCGAGGTCGCGAAGACCGACGACATAGCGGACCCCGAGTACTACGTATTCGCCGGTACTCGCTTCGAAGATTATATGGGCCAGGAGCCGCTCGACTTCGGCGACGGTATTGTACCGGTCGCGAGCGCCGTCGGACCCTTCGACGACGACCCGGCCAAGGCGCCCAGCGTATTCATCTACCCGTTGGACCACTTCGAGCTGGTGATGGACGGCGGCGTGTTGGCGAAACTGGACACGGTGTTGTACAACCTCGCTGGTTCCAGGGTGCAGTAGCTCGCCTTTACGGTTGTAAACACTTCCCTGTAAATAAAAGTACCGGGGCGATACGGCCCCGGTTTTTATATAACTCCAAGTTTAATCTCTAGAACGCCGACCCGGCCCCCGACAGGCCGAAGTCCACTAGCTCGAGTACGGCGGACCCGTGGGCCGACCGCGCGACGCCCGTAACCGGGACTTCGTCCGACGCGTAAACGGTACCGGTTTCCGAGCCCTCTAATAACAAGACGTACTCCTTACAAATAAGGTCTTTTCCGCCCAAAGCCTCGTACTCGACGCCGTCCTTGGGCTCTGTCAGGACGGCCCCGGGTCCCCCGCCGAACAGCCTTTGCATAGACGCGACCGACGGACCGGTCGCTTCGTCCAAGGATACTTCGTACGGGGTTAGAGCGCCGTTGCGGCGCCGGACTTCAACCGCGCCGCGCGGGACGTCTCCTTCGACCCGAAAGAAGTCGCCGGGGGTTAATTCGGGCGTCAGCACGCGCGTCGCCCGCTCATAGCCGCCGGTTTCGTACAGGACCTCGAGCCAGAAGAATTCGCCGCCGTCCCTTTTCTCGGACTCGGTAACGGCTACCGTTATCGTCGCGGATTTGCCGCCGCCGACCGAGTATTCGTATCGGACCCAGTGGCCCGGCGCCCAGCCGTCGGTTGAGTAGCTGGGCGTACCTCCAACGTCGCCGTGTCTGGGCGCGCCCGGGCCGCAACCGAAAGATAATACGACAAAGACTAAAACCGGAAGTCCGACAACGGCGGTTTTTACATAAAGGTATAAGAAACGCTTTTGGGCCCTAATATACATGTAGTACACCCGTTTTCACCGCGGCGTATATTACGTACATAACGGCGCTTATTAAAGCGGCCGCCGGTACGGTTAATATCCACGCGATAACAATAGAACGGGCGACGCCCCAGCGTACGGCGGAAAACTTCTTCGTCGAACCGACGCCCATTATCGCGGTCGAGATTACGTGGGTCGTACTGATGGGCACCCCCAGGAACGAGTTGACGCCTATCACCGCCGCGGCGGCGGTCTCGGCCGAAAAGCCGTGGATCGGCTCCAGTTTCACGACGCGGGTCCCCATCGTCCTGATAACGCGCCAACCGCCTATCGCCGTTCCGAGCCCCATCGCCACGCCGCACCCGAGAATGACCAGCTTCGGGACTTCAAACGTAGCGATAAACCCGCCGATAAACAAGGCCGCCGTTATAACGCCCATAGCGTTCTGGGTATCGTTCATACCGTGAGCAAAGGCCATGAACGCCGCGGAGAATATCTGCGACGTTCGGAAAAACTTATTGGCGCCCGCCGGCGTCGCCCGCCTCGCGGCCCACAGCATCGCCACCATTATTACATATCCCGCCAAAAACCCGGCGATCGGCGAAAGCACCATCGCCACGAACACCTTTATCAAACCATGGAGTTCAAGGACTTCGGGGCCGGCCGCTATAATCGCCGCGCCCATAAGACCGCCGACGAGCGAGTGAGTAATACTTATCGGTACGCCGTATTTCGTGCATACGGCGGTCCATATCGTGGCCCCCAACAAAGCGAAGACCACCACGTCCATCCCAATCGCGGTCGGGTCGACTATGCCCTTGCCCATCGTCTTCGCCACGGCGGTGGTAACGAACGCGCCAAGTACGTTAAAGCCGCCGGCCATCAGCACGGCGGCCCACGGCGGGAGCGCCCGCGTCGAGACGGTCGTCGCGATCGCGTTAGCGCAGTCGTTTACGCCGTTGAAGAAATCGTAAATGAGGGCGATGATTATAACGATGGCGGTGAGAAAAAGCGCACTTAAGACCATATACCGTTATCCGTTCTTAACTATTATTCCGTCGATAATATTGGCCACGTCTTCCTGCCTGTCGGTCGTAGCTTCCAACTGTTCATAGATTTCCTTGTATTTTAATATGCTTATCGCGTCGCCGTTGCTGTCGAAAAGCCCGGCAAGGGCGTATCTCACGACACGGTCAGCTTCCTCTTCCAACGCGCGAATATTTATAAGCCTTTTCTTGGCTTCGTTGAAGTTGCGAAGGTCCCGTACCGCCGCGAGCATTTCGTCGCACCCTTTATGTATAATCTCGCTCAGGTGGCGAGACTCGGGCGTAACCTCTGGAACGCTGTATAAGAAGGTTTTGTGCGCCGCCACCTCCAAATAGTCCAGGACCTCGTCGATACCGGTCGCGAGTTGATGGATATCGCCCCTGTCGAACGGCGTGATAAAGCTCATGTTCAACTTCTCTATTATCTTATGGGTAACCCTGTCGGCGCGAACTTCCGCTTCTTTTATCACCCTGGTCTTCTCCTCGAC
>CBDUXC010000124.1:0-6216 GCA_965371065.1 uncultured bacterium | reverse complement strand
CCGGATACCGTCCAATACTTCTTTAGCCTCCGGGACGAACTCTATAAACTTGGTCAGCTTCTCACAGACGTAATCGTCGCAGTACGCGCAGTTTGCGAGTTCACGGTCGACTACGCAAGCCCGGACGTCACATTCGCCCGTATGGCTACACTTCCTTTCGCCGTCGGTAAGGCAACCATCGCACCAGACGTTCTCCGGCTTGATATCGGCCTCGTACTGCTCCGACCATTCGGCGGCCGTCTTCGCGATCGCTTCCTCGTCGCCCGCCTGCGTCGCGACGTAACCCGGGCACTCGCTGCAGACGATTCCGCAAGCTCCTATAATCCTATCCACTTAGTTCCTCCCTGTTAAAGAATTCAGCGTACGTTTATTCGTCGAGAATCGTCAGAATAATACACAACGTTTGTATAGTAGTCAAGTCTTTTTTTCGCTTTCGGTTTCTTCCAAATTTACGTGTACCGGCACGGAAGAAAACCTTGAGTGATGAGTAGTTTCGGTGTAATCTCCGTTACGTTCCGTATGAAGGTATAATCGTTTTAACAGAGTACGTCTTTGAAAGCGGATACCGATAAAATCGCCGGTCAGATAAAGAAACAAGCCCGCCGGTTCCGACGTAAGCGGGCCGCCGAACGGCTGTTATATCGGGCGGCGCGGGTAGGACCCGCACTCCGGCCCCGGCACGGCGCCGGCGACCCGGACCGAATACTCGTACTCGAGCGTATCCTCCGTATCGGCGATACGCTGGTAAGCCGCCCGGCTCTGAAAGCCCTGCGGGAAAACCGTCCGAAAGCTCACATCACGGTCTTATGCGACGAAACGGTCGCGCCGCTACGCCGGGCGGACCCCTGGTTCGACGAAATCCTGGCGGTCACCCCGGCGGCTACTTCCGTTTCCGATTACGTTAAACTAATCCGCAAAGGGAATTACAGGGCCGCGTACGTAATGGTTACGGACCGGTTGTCGCTCGCGCTCCCGTGGCTGGCCGGCGTCCCGGAGAGGATAGGGTATGACTACGCCGGACGGGGTTTTTCGCTCACCCGTCGAATTGAAGTACCGCCGCGAGTCAACACCCCCGGGTTCGTTTATGAACCGAAAGTTCCGCCGATTCACATCTCCCGGGTGTGGGCGAACCTGGTTTCGCCCGGCTCGGAACCGCTGGACGAGTACCCGCCGTTCGACCCGGGGGGCGAAGCCCGGGAAGCAGCCGATAAGTTCCTCGCCGGGGTAGGACTCGCGGAAACCGGCAGCTTCGTCGTGTTCCATCCCTTCGGCGCGGACACGAACTACGGCTGGCTGCCGGACCGTTGGCGCGAGTTGGCGGACTTCGTTCGGTCCCGACCGGGTAAAGCCGTTGTATACACCGGGAGCTTGGGCGAAAGGCGCGCGGTTGCCGAATTGACCGCCGGGACGAAAGACGTAAACGCCGCCGGCCGCTTGAGCGTACTCGAGGCCATCGCGTTGGCCGAACGGGCAGCCGCGGCGGTCTCGGTAGATACAGCGATGGTCCACGTCGCCTCGACGATGAAGACGCCGGTGGTCGCCCTTTACGGCCCGGGCGACCCTGTACTGTGGGAGCCGTTGGACGTGCGTAATCGGGTAGTTTTCCACCGGGAACCGTGTTCCGTCTGTAAACGCAACAGGTGCTTCCAGCCGCAGCGGTATTGCATGGAGGCCGTAACTGTCGCGGAGGTGTTCGAGAATTTAATAGAACTTCTTGGTAGTAACACCGTTGGGTAATTTTCCGTTTGATAATGCCGGCGCAAACAACTATAATCGTTACTGACGCCGCTGATTAAGGGAATACGTTATTCTTTTTTCTAAGGAAGGAACTATGAAGTTCGTAGTATCTCTCGTTTACGATCCCGATTATAAAGGGTACGTCGTTGGCGTACCTCAGCTCCCCGGTTGTATGACACAGGGGAAAACGATCGAAGAAGCACTCGATAACGCGAAGGAAGCAATTGAGCTTTATCTTGAAGAAGATTGGGAGGTCATCCTTCGGTCATACCCCGCGTAAACGCGCGGTTTTATGCCTTCGGCCGGTGATTAACCCAGGCGTGAACGCCTGGGTCTCATTTTAACCCTTTTCTACGGCCTTAATTAGTTCCCTGTTAAACGCATCCAAATCTCCCGGATGCCGGCTCGTAACAAGCTTTCGGTCGACGACGACTTCTTCGTCCACCCACTCGGCGCCGGCGTTCTCAAGATCCGTACGAATCGCTTTATAGGATGTTAATCTCCTTCCCCCTACGACGCCCGTCTCAACCAACAATACCTGCCCGTGGCAGATCGCGGCTACGGGCTTATCGGCCTCGAAGAAGGCCCGGACAAACTCGACGGCTTCGGGGATCTGACGGAGTTTGTCCGGGTTCATCACGCCGCCGGGCAGCACCAACGCGTCGTAGTCGCCCGCGTTCGCGTCGGCGACCCGCATGTCCACCGGCCACTTCTCGTCCCAGTTACCCTTGTACCAGGACCGTACGGTCCCTCGTTCGGGCGAGATTAAATACGCGTCGGCGCCGGCCTCCTCGAGCGCCCGCTTCGGCGACGCCAGCTCCGACTTCTCGAAGCCGTGAGCGACCAGGATCGCTACCTTTTTGCCGATAAGTGGTTTAACCATTTTAATCCTTGTTCCATTTCGCCGACTAAAGTCGGCGTTCTACGCTCTGCAAGTTAAGCACCGCCGGATGAATCCGGCGGTATCATACTTTTTTCTAAAAAGGGGCCGCCTACCCCTAATCCTATTCACTTGCCGCCTTTCCTAAAGTTTTCTCCTCCTCGTACCTTTCAAACAGCCGGCCCCACGGCGTCTCGGCGCGCCACCGCTCGTACATCCCCCTGAACCGCAAAGGCCACTGGACGTAGTCGTGGTTGAACTCGCTGACGAAGATTGGGAACTTTACGAGCCGCGTCCTGAAGACAAGCTTCTGGAATACCCGCGTCGGGCCGTACCACCCGAGCCACGCCAGGAACCGGTGGAAGTTGTAGCCGACCCGAAAGTTCCAATTGACGGCCGAGACGTCGTCGCCCACGACCTCGATATCCTTCACGTCGCCTACACCCAGGCCCTTCTCGTGGGCCAAGCGTATATAGTCTATCGACATCGGATCGAAGCCCATCATCTTCGCCGACACGGCGTCGCAGGCCACCTGGTCGGCGCCCGCAAGTATCACGTTCTTTACCTCCGGGCGATGGGTGCGCGGGCCCTGACCGTTCCCGGCGGTGGTCCCGTCCATCGCGCAGAATATCCCGGCGTGTATCTCCTTCTGAATGGTGAGCAAGTCCACTAACGTCTCGTGGATCCACGTGTGGGTATAGTGGCGCCGGGTGTTTAGCAGCCCGCCGAAGGCGTTCTTCATAGCGCCGGTGGTCGTCGTGTAGATGTGGCACTTAAACGTCGGCAGGTGTACGATGTTCTTGCCGACGAAGTACTCGGGGATGTGGATGCCGACGCCCTCCATAATCCGGTCGAGCGCGAGCATCTCGCCGTCCGGTTCGTACGGTATCCATTTGACGTCCTCGCCGCGGAAGTTGTAGAGGACAGGGATGCCGTACGCGTCGAAGACCGGGCGGAAGAGGTTGAGGTCCTCGCCCTTGAACGCGTTTATGACGACGGTCTCGTTCTGGACGCAGACCTGGTCGTCGAAACCGAGGGCTTTGAGGGCCAGGACGGTCCCCTCGAGCTGCCAGGGCGTCGTATTGGCCGCCGGCATCGGGAAGTGCCAGGAGATGTTGTCCTTGAGTATCGTCGTCGCGTTCTTATCCAGGGCGTTACCGGCCCCGGCCAACTCGAACAGCCGCGCGTAGTCCTCCAAGACGGTCTCGGGTTTCGTGAATAAGACTGCGATTTTAGGTTTGGGCATCTATATCACTTGTATGAGTTACGCTTCTTAAGTCCCCGCCTTGAAAGACGGGGTTAACGCTCCGCGGGTGAGACTCCGCCTGCTGAAGCAGGCGGTTTCTAATTCGTTTCGATAAGCGGGAATCCTGAAGATACCAGCTCCATCTTCTTCCCGTACTCGGTCCGGTAGAGTACCAGCCCTTCCAGCTCGTCGTTGCGTTCGAGTATATCATACGCGTCTTCCGGCGGCAACGTCATCAGGGCCGTCGCCCACGCATCCGCCGTCGCGCAGTCCGGCGCCATCACCGTTACGCTCGACGGCCCCTCGGCCGGCAGCCCCGTAAACGGGTCAATGATGTGGGAGAAAACAGCTCCTTCGACCTCAAAGGTCTGTTCGTAAGTTCCTGACGTTGCCAGAACCCCCTTCTCCAATTCGATGACGCCGTAAACGCCGGGGCCCCACGGGTCATTAATGCCTATCCGCCAGGGTTCGTCGCGGACGTCGCCGCCGAAACAGCGGACCTCGCCGCCGGCCTCGACCAACCCGGCGGCACATCCGCCGTCGAGAAGCACCTCGTACGCCCGGTCCACGGCCCAACCCTTCGCGACGGCCGAAAGGTCCAGGAACATGCCTTCTTCCTCAAGCACGATAGACCGTTCGTCGGGAACGGTTACTTTCGAGTAGTCGCACAAGGGAAGGAGAGCGGTCATCTCGGCGTCGTCGGGGAAACGCGGGCGACCTTTCAGACCATAGGCCTCAACCAGCGGCCCGACCGCCGGGTTGAAGCGTCCACCGGTCTCCTCGGCGATACTCAAGGCGAACATTGCCAACTCCGCCAGGTCCGGGTCGACGACGGTCGGCATACCGGCCGCCGCCCGGTTGACCCGGCCGATATCGCTTTCCGGGTCCATTACGTTTGCGATTGTATCTACGTGATGGAGCGCCAGAAAAGCCGCCTCGACGGCGCGCGTCGCCGTGCCCTCGTTCGCGGCGACGGCCTCGACGGTCGCGACGGTGCCCATAAGAGGCCGGGCCTCACGGACGACGGCGGAGGTTTCGTCCGCTCTTTCGCCGCAGGCGGGAAATAACGCCAGAATTATTAACGATAGTAAACTAAAAGAGAATAATACCGCCGGTTTCAACCGGCGGTGCTTAACTTGCGAAGCATCGAACGCCGACTTTAGTCGGCGATTGGAAGTTTCGGTTACCCATTGAATCTTCTTTTTCACCGCACCTTATCCCACGCCGGTCTTTTCAGTTGCGTTATCAGAACGACGTAGCCCCACAGCTCGGCCAGGTTCGATAACGTCAAATAGTAAGCGGCCTTGAGCGGAAACGGCGCGTGCGTGTCCCTCAACGCCCAGCCGGCGAGCGCCGCCAGGTAGAAGAATAGCTGCAAGCCGAATAACACGCCGCCCACGTAACTATCCGTAAAAACCGCAGCGCTCGAGAACACCAAAGCGCCCAAGCCCAGCCAGGGTCCCAGCCACCTTAGTACTTTATGCGAGATAAGCTTCCACGGTACCCGGAACCAGAACCGGGGGCCCAGGAGCGTCGCCGCGATAAGCGAACCTGCGAGAATTCGGGCTTTGCGCTTGAACTCGGCTCGCGTCCCCGGAGACGTCCCCTCGTACGCGACCGCGTCCGGCGCATACGCTATTTTATATCCCGCCCGGACGACGGCGCCCGAGATGTAAAAATCGTCCATCAGTAGTATGCCGGTCGGCGGAGGTAAATACAGCTCGCGCCGAACCGCGTACAGCGACCCGTCGGCGCAGAGGGCCGTACCCCGGGTCGCCTCGAGCCGCTTGATGAACGCCTCGTAGCACCAGTAAACGCTTTCGCCCGCACCGACAGTACCGTCCGCGTCGCCGGCGACGATAACCTGTTCGCCGGCGACGGCACCGACCCGAGGGTCCGCGAACCAGGCGGCCAATCGGGCCACCGCGTCCCGGGCCGGGATCGCATTTGCATCGGAGAATACCAGTATCTCGCCGGTCGCGCTCGCGACGCCCGCGTTCAACGCCGCAACCTTCCCCCGGCGCTCGGCGTTATGGACAACCGTCGCGCCGGCCTCGGCGGCTATCTCTTCGGTCCCATCGTCGGAGCCGTCGGACGAGACGATAGTTTCTATCGGACCTTCGTAGTCCTGAGCGCGTACCGCTGCGACCTTCCCGGCGATGACGTCGGCCTCGTTATAGCAGGGAACAATAACGGATACCGACGGCGGCGCGCCTGAGCGTTCGGGCGGCGATGCTCTGCGCCGTCCGTTCAATAGCCACAGCAGTATCGGATAACCCGCGTAATGATAGACTATCGAGCCCAGGCAAGCCAGGGCCGCTATTTCGAAGAACGTACTCAAAGTCTACGGGCT
>CBDUXC010000123.1:0-6250 GCA_965371065.1 uncultured bacterium | reverse complement strand
GGCGCCCCGCGCCCCCTCGCCCCCCCCTACCCCCGCCGCCGGGGCCGCCGCGCCCCCCAACCCTCTCTAAAAGGATAACGAACTGGGGCCGATGCCCGCGCCGCTGGCCGCCAGCTCCACGGTCCCCAGGCGCCCCACCACCGCCGTAAATACTACGAAGCCGCCGGAGTAAACGGCACCCTCGCCGGCGGCGGGTAGCCCAATCCGTATCATCTGGGCGTACTCTCTCCGTCCGACTAACCGTAGCCGGTATCGTTCGTCGCCGGCGGCCCGGCGTATAAAGTGGAACGCGAAATACGCCGCGACAATTATAACGTTCGCGGCCAGGCCGCCGACGGCCGCGCCCATAAGCCCGAGCCGTGGAAGCCCCAACTTACCGAAGATTAACACGTAATCGAAGCCGACGTTCGCCAGGCACATCCCGCCGAAGATAACCATTATAGGAACGGTGCGGCCGATGCCTTTATAGAACCCGACGAACGACATACCGGCCATCGTCAGCGGTACGATGAGCGCCCGTACGGTCAGGTACGGTACGCCGACGGCCGCGACGGCCGCCTCGGTACCGAAAAACCAGTATATCAACGACGATGCCGGGCCTACCAACAACGCCAACCCACCGCCGACGACCAGAGAAAGTACCAGCGCCGCCGACAGGGCGTCGCCGGCCCGGGTCGTATCGCCGGCGCCGACGCGCCGTGCCGTTACGGCCGTAGTGGCAACCGCCAGAGCGTTTGCGAAACTCCACATGAAGTATATCACGACACCGCCGGCCGCAGCCGCCGCGAGCGAAACCGCGCCAACGCGCCCGATCATAGCCGTATCCGCTATGTAAAGGAACGTCTGCCCCAACATAGCCAGCGTTACCGGCGTCGCGATGTTCACGACGCGCCGGACCAGCGCCGGTTCAATAGCCCTTATCGCAAAAGCGTCGGTCATACGATACTTGCGGAAGTTAGCATAAGACGGGGGGTATTTGAACGTCTAATTACGTATTTATCGATAATCGTCGTTCGCCGCCGTAACCCCCCTGAAAAAAGAACGGCGGAGGTCGGCTCCGCCGCAGTTAGTTCGCGAATATTACTTACGGCCGGTATAAAACCCGCCGCTTCTCTTATTAAGGCTTATCCGTAAATTCGGTCACCAATAACTCAACGGCCCCTCGCACCAGCGGTACACACACTTGATTATGCATATCCTCCGCTTCGTAGCGTTCCAGGTCGGCGGGGTCGTCGAAATCAACGCCGGTCAGGTCCCGGCAATCGCAGAAGCCGAAACGCTCCCGGAAACCCTCGTATATTCGCCGGGCGCCGACGTAGACTTCCTCTTTACGCTCCACGTCGTCGATAACGTCACGACCTCGGGCCAGGCCGTACGCGACGAGCGCGCCTGTCAACGCGCCGCAAAGGTCGCCCAGCCGCCCGATACCGGCGCCGAACGGCGTACCGACCCGGGGCGCGCATCCGGGCGGTATCAGGTCCGTCTTCTCGGCTACGGCGCCCGTAACCGCCTCGGCTCAGTTGAACCCGGCGCCGAAAAGCTCTTCCGCGTAAGAAGCGATATCGCCTACGTCGTAATTGTGCATAAGTCGGGTTTCCCCTCCGTTAATCGGTTAATCCCCGGCAACAACGTCACGTACAATCTTCGTTAAGTCGGCGATGCGGAAAGGCTTCTTTATAAATCCTTTGAACCCGTAGAGCTCGTAGTTGGCCAGAACGGGGTCGGTAGAATAACCGCTCGAGACTACAGCCTTCACGCCCGAGTCCACGATTAATAGCTCCTGTATCGCTTCGACGCCGCCGACGCCGCCGGGGACGGTGAGGTCTAATATCACCGCGTCGTAAGGTTCGTCGGAGGACGCGGCGGTCTTATACAGTTCCACGGCTTCCGCGCCGTCGCCGGCGAAGTCCACCTCGTATCCGGAACGAGTCAAAACCTCGCCGACCAACTCTCTTATCGAAACCTCATCGTCCATCACAAGTACTTTCCCCTCGCCCGGTATTACCTCGTCGGGACCCACTTCGCTTTCCTTCACGGGTTTATCAGAAGCCGGCAGGTAAACGTTAAACGTAGAACCGACACCTATTTCCGATTCCACGGTAATAAGACCGCCGTGGGTCTTCACGATGGAATAAGAGGTGGAAAGGCCGAGGCCGCTGCCCTTATACTTCGTAGTAAAGAACGGATCGAAGACCTTCTGTATATATTCCGGGGAAATCCCGACCCCGGTATCCGCGACCGAGATTTTAACGTACTTCCCCTCCTTAAGAGCCGGTAGATCGGGCGATTTATCCGGGCCGGCTACGTAATTATCGCATCGTACGCGTATCTCTCCACCCTCGGGCATCGCCTGAACAGCGTTGATAACCATGTTGTTGACGACCTGGCCGATTTGTGATTCGTCGGCGTCAACGGGCCAGAGGTCGTCGCCCGCTCCGAAAATACAACGTACGTTCGTCCCGCGTACCAAGAAAGCGGCCGATTCCTCGACGACACCCCTTATGTTTATAATTTTTTTGACGGGGACTCCGCCCGCCGAAAACGTCAACAGTTGTTCCGTCAGGTCCCTGGCCCGTAGCGTAGCCTGCTCGGCGGCAGAAAGCGCCTCGACCGTACGCTCGGAGTCTATGTTCGGCACGTTCGATTTAACGTACGTTACGTTACCCAGGATAACCGCCAGGAGGTTATTAAAGTCGTGGGCGATGCCGCCGGCGAGTACGCCGATAGATTCGAGCTTCGCCGCTTTCGCCAGTTCTTCTTCGATCCGTTTCTTTTCGGTAATATCGACCACGATTCCTCGAATACCTTCGATATTACCGTTACGGACTATCGGTACGGCGTACGTCGCAATCTGAAACAGCGTCCCGTTTTTCTTCGTAACTTTATATTCGGAACTACCGACATCCTCGCCCCTCAGGTGTTTCGCGAAGTTTTCGCGACCCCGGTCAAGCTCTTCGGGTGGAAATAGATCGAAAACGCTTATGCCGGCGTCTAAATCTTCTTTCGAGTACCCGAAAAGATCGAACGCTCTCCGGTTAACGAACGTAAGTTTACCGCGGGCATCGGTTTCGAAAACCGTCTCGGGCAACGTCTCGGCCAGTTCACGGAACCGTTCCTCGCTCTGGCGTAATGTCTCCTCGGCGCGTTTCCGCTCCGTTAAATCGCGAACGAACATCAGGACCATCACTTCGTCGCCCCAGTAGGTCGAACGCACGCTCACCTCGACGGGAAAAACGCGACCGTCGTTCCGCACCCCTGTGGTCTCGGTTATCACGCCCTCTCCCGAAAGAACTTTCTCGTACACGTCATCGCCGACCGTCAAAAACTCGGCTACGCGCGTTTGTTGGAGGTCTTCGACGGGGTAACCGAAAAGTTCACCCGCCCGGCCGTTCGCTACGGCAGTTCTCCCGCTCAGGTCCCGGACGATTATAGCGTCGTTCGCGTGTTCGAACAGGTTGCGATACCGCTCTTCGCCTTTCCTCAAAACCTCCTCGACCCGTTTGCGCTCGTTTATGTCTCGGATAATGTGAAGGGAACCGGCGATTTCGTTGCCTTCGCCGAACACGGGCGACGCGGTAACCTCGATATGCCCGCCCAGCCTTTCATCGTAAAACTCGGCCGTAAAGGCTATTCCGTCACCGAGGGACTCGGCCTGACGACAAAGCTCCGGCGGGGCGTCCGAGCCGTGGATGATTTCGTAGCACTTCTTCCCGATTAACTCGTCCCGGTCGACGCCCAGCTTATCGGCTAACGCTCTATTGACTCTCACTATCCCATATCGAGTGTCTATAACAGCTACGAAGTCGGATATAGCTTCGAATACTCGCTGCCACCCTTTAACGTCAGTATCTGTCAGGGCGCCGGTAAACTCGCCCGTTTTTACGCCCTCGTTTACCTCGGAAAGCCGCCGCCTAAGCTTTGTAAGCTCGTCTATTAACTCTTTACTGGTCTTTTTCGCGTCTTCCACAGATATCGCCCATAACTCTCATAACGGCATTATAAATTCCCTTTTCCTGATGATAAAAACCTATAACGTTCCTACTATAACATATCAACCACCGAACGCAAGTAAAAAAGCAAAAAAATATCGGCGATTTAGCCAAAAGAAAAAACGCCGCCTTATGAGCGGTTAACCGTAATCAATCGATATCGATAATTATACTACGTCATATTAAAGTAAAATACGGATAAACGGTTTATAATATTAAATTACCCGTTTTCAAAATATATAACGCGATTATCAGCGAATCCGTGATATAACACGTCGCCGCAGTTCGGGTAGCTCATCTTCTCGCGCTGCTCGGCGAGCCACGCGTCCGCCCAATATCCTTAAGCCACGCCATCGAATCCTTAGCCCTCCATACCGTCCGTCTAGTTCGCCGAACTTCTCGCGGTCGTCTATCGTCGCACTCGTCGTAATAACCATACTCTCGAGCGTTAAGGCATTTCAGTACTTCACGATAGACTCCCCCGCAGAAGTCCGTCAATTACTGACAACCTTCGCAGGCGACTTGCCCGGGTTCGCAGTCGAAACGCTCGGCCATTTTAAGACGCTTCCGCGCTAATACGTCCCCGGTTCGGTGAAACACGCCGTATACCAAGCACGCTTCGCAATAGAGACGACACCGGCCTATTAGACCCTTTCGATTTTCCGTTACGGCTGCCCTCCCAGGTGCGTACCGCCGCCGGGCTCTTTCCCCCCGCCAACGTCCTCGCCCCCTTTATATGCAACCCACCGTTCGAAGCCCCACGATTTTATCTGGCGCAGGCTCAACCGTACGGCCCCGCCGTGTTTCGTGTTCAACCTCGCGAACTTCGTGCAGTCGTCTATGTCGGGGCATTGCACACAGTGCTTGAACCCGCGGCTCTCGATACAAGCGATTATATCGCACCCGTTCGCCCAGCACTTCTCCGTAAGCTCCAGGCATCCTTCGCAACGGATCCGGTTCGGTTTCACGCCCAGCTTCTCGGCCACTTCGGCGACTAATTCCTTGTCGCCGGAAACGTACGCGGCGCGAATCTCGCAGTCTCCGCAGTAAAGCCCGCACCTTCCGATCAACTTCTTCTCCATAGCAGCCTCTTTTCGAAGCCAATTAACCACCGAGCAGGCCGGCCGCAATCGTGTTTTCGTCGACAAGCACCGCCGGTTTATCTATTATGCCGGCCCGAACGAAAAGAGCCGGTACCGGCACTTCGTCCGGTAAAGAATCGGTCGGAGCCGAAAGAACCCCCTCGCTCTCGATAAAACCGACCAGGCTTCTTTCGTCGCTTACGGCCGCCGCCCGAACGAGCTCGATTTTTTCCTCGATGTTCGCCCGTACGGCCGGGTCTCCCTCCCGTACGGCCGCCGCTTCGAAAGCGCACTCGGCGAGCCGCAAAAGCGGCATAACGTAAACTCCGCCGCGGGCGTACGCTAATCCCAACAACTTCCACGACCGGGCGTTCTCGGGCCGCGTGTCCACCTCGGCGACAAACACGCCTATTTGTTCCCAGACGCCCAGGCAACGGTTTATTACCACTACGGCATCTTCGGCGTCCGCCGGGCGGGGGCCGCCCATTTCGTCGAGCATATAACCGTACCGCCGGAGCGCTTCGGTCCGCTCGCCTTTCTCCAATAAACGTAGTATTTCTTCGGTTCCGCCCACCGTTTCGGCTTTACCCTCCGTTCTCTAAAACTCTGTTTCTAATCAAAACAAGCACCAAAGCGCCCACGGCGTCGCCGTCGTAGTCGACACTTATCCCCGCCTTCAACTCCGAAACCGCGTCCCCGGCCGTTTTCGCTCCGCGGTACGGCCGGTCCGACGTCATCGCCTGAAACGCGTCAGCTACGGCTATTATCCGGCTGCCGAGCGGTATCTCTTCACCCGAAAGGCCGTCCGGATAACCTTCGCCCGTCAGTCTCTCGTGATGACTCCCGGCTATTTCGGGGACCGCCCGCAGCTTCTTTTCGAAAGCTATTTTCCCGAGTATCTCTCGGGTATAAACCGCGTGCCGTTTTATGGTCTCGAACTCGTCGTCGGTCAAATCGTTAGGCTTGCTAAGTATCTCATCAGGAATTCCTATCTTCCCGTAGTCGTGGAGCAACGCGGCATACTTAATAACTTCCACTTCGTCCTCGTCCAGTCCCATCTCCTCGGCTATACCGACCGAGTAGCGCATCACCTCACGGCTGTGGCCGGCGGTGTATGGATCCCGCGATTCTATGGAGTCGCCCAACACGTCGATAAGGCTGTCGAACATCCGTTTCCTC
>CBDUXC010000122.1:0-6260 GCA_965371065.1 uncultured bacterium | reverse complement strand
CGGTTGTTACAATCCGCCGATGTCGCAGTCGGTCAAAAAACTTTTAGCCGTCGCCGCCTTTTTTGCGGTTCTAGTCCTTTCACTGTCTCCCGGCCGCACCCTGACCGTGGACGGCAAACGGCTGTATTTCGCCGGCGATTACCTCACCGAAGGCGACGCCGAATGGCTCTGCGGCCGGATCGATTACTACTTCGAGCAGGGGAACTATAACAAGGCCGGCGGCGTACTGAGTACGCTGGAATCTTACGTCCCGCCCGGCTTCGAAACGCGGGCGAAGTGCCTTCGGGCCCGCTATATTTTTTCCGCCGAGAGTCACAGTCGGGGTTACCTGGCGTTCCGCGCTCTTTACGAGGCCGAAGTAACCGCGTTTAAGGAAGCAGGTTTAACGAAACCCGACGCCGAGTCCAGCGCCCGCTTCGTGCAGATATCGGAGACGATTATTGACACAATCAGTACGCCTTTGCGGACCGGCTACGGCGCCGACGTGTGGGACCTTCCCCGGTACGCGTCGCCGACCCTCCACACTGGCGTTGCGGATACGCACGCGTGGGTCTATGACCTGCGCTGGTCGGTGAACTTCATTTACCTGATAAACAAGTACGACCCGGGGCGTTATAAAGCGGCCCGGGATACGCTGAAGGAAGTTATAGACGAAAAGCGGAGCTACGTCGCGTACTATCAGGACCATTCGCTGCCCAAGTCCACCAAGGACCGCGCCGCCGACGAGATAGTGGGGAGCGTTACGGCCCGGGGCGCCAAGATGCTGCCGGGCGCCATCGGGCGGGAGATACACAGGTCGTATAACTTTGAGGGTTTCAAACTTTGTCTGCCTCGCCAGATTTCGATACGAGATTTGGCGTCCTTCGCCGTTTCCATAACCAAGGTTGAGGAGCCGGATAAGGTTAAAATAATCACGTATACCGAGGACGGGTACGTGGCGTACGTAGGCAAGGCTACCTGCAAGGCCGAAGCCCAGGCTTCCGTACGGGACGTCCTGGTATACTTCCGCCTGGACCCGTACGCATGGCGCCCGTACCTGGGGCGCGTCTCCGGCGAACACGATAAAGGGCCGACTGAAGAGCCGGAGGAGGGAACCGAACCGTCCGAAGGCGAGAGTGCGCCGGCCGGCGGAACCGCGACTACGCCCGAAAAGATGCCCGGCGAGATACCCGAATAGCATTAAACCGATACGCGAGGTTATTATGCGTAATGTGCTGATAATCAGTGTGTTGCTGACCGTCGTCTATACGGCGTGGGCGCAACCTACCGCCGGCGAAGTAATCGCTTTCGTGGAGGACTACGTTGCCGCCGACGACTCGTGGTCCGAACCGGCGGTCGAAATCGAGACGAAGCTCGGTATCGACGGCGGCGGTTACCTGGTTCCTGTAACCCTAACCGAAGGTTGGTACTCGGACCTGTTGGTTTTGTATCTCGTGAGAGAAGGCGCTGGATACGGGCTGGCCGACCTCAACGAAGGCCTGGTATCAACGGTTTTATCGGGATCGGAGGTTCGGATGTTCGCGTTAATCGGCTTCGAACGTCCGTTGTACGTCCTGGAGTTCGGCGAGGCTTCTTACGGCAGCGGCTTCGGCGGCGAATACGGGTTTTACAACGTCTTGTATATCGAAGGGGAAGAGGTAAAGACGGCGCTGAGGGATGCTACCCGGGTTCTCGACGTAGGTTACTCCCGGTGGTACGGCGGCTTCGCCTCGACCGCCTGGCAAGACGGTTATTATTATGAGGAGAAGAACGAAATTGCCTGGGACGACCTCGACGGCGACGGCTGGCCCGAAGCGCTCATAACCCGGAAAGCAAGGAAAGACCCGGAGGAAGATTTCATATTCTCGGGCGCTCACGTATACTCCGTGAAAGGAACGGCCGAACCTTGGGGCGCGAACTTCCTTTACGACGGGGAGATGCTTTACAGGGAAGTAACCGACGGCGGCTTTGATTCGGCGTTGGAAGCCCGGGGCGACGACGTTGCGTACGCGATACTCTACGAGGAGCGGCTGTGGTACGACGGCGACGTTCCCGCGGCCCTCGAGATGCTCGAGAAGGTGAAGTTACTTACGGACGATACGGAGATAGCGGCCGGTTGCGACGCGACCGCGGCGAACATATCAACGTACGCGAACGACCCGCCGGAAGCGGTACGCTTGTTCTATGCTCAGGCGTACGACCGTGTACGCGAGGAGTACCCGGAAGCGGCCGTCTCGACGGAAGTTCGGTTCCTTTCGTACGACGCCGGCGATTGCCTGTGGTGCGTCGAGAACTTCCCGGACGACCCCCGGTGGGGGATGCGTGTCCAATGCTACGTTTTAGACGGGCTGATTGGGGACGAGGGGACGGACCTCGCAACCGCCGAAAAGCACGTGAAGGAGCTCTTGAAGGGCGATTTCGAGGCCGGGGAGAAGGCGCAGACGTGTGTGTATCTCGCGGACTGGTACGTCCAGGAGGGGGACTTTAAAAAAACCCGGAAGTACTACGAGATCGCGTACGACGTGGACCCGGGCGGCGTCTTCAGCGATTACGCCGCGAGCAGGATGGTGGAATATTACGACCCGGTCGCCGACGCCGAGAAACGTCTGGCGTGGATGCTCAAGACGGTCAAGTGGGACAACTACGGCTGGTGGCAGGCCGACGTGGAAGATGAGCTGGAGGGTATCTCGTATATAAACGCGGGAGACGGGACAATACTTATCCGTGATTTGAATGTAAGCGGCGAAGCGGCGGTCGTCTGGTTCAAATCGGGCGACTTCGACGGCGACGGCGAGCTCGAGTTGGAGGCTAACGCCAACTTCCGGGACGCGAAGCGCCGTAGCATATATATATTCGAGCGAGAGCGAGACCGGCTGACGCATACTTACGCCGACGAGCATGAGTTGGTGGGCGTCGTAACAATCGAAGAGGTTTTCGCCGGCCGCCCGGCCATAATCTACGGGGCCGAGACGACCGAGGGCGGCGTCGATATGCGGTACCGCCGCATATTAAGCTACGTTGACGGCGAGTACCGGGTAATCGGCGACGTCCCGACGGCGGAGACCGACGCGACGACCGGCGAGACGCTCTGGTCCGGAGAGCTGCGCTTCGAGCCGGACAAGAAACGGCCCCGGGCGTACGTTGAGGTGGTCGACTATACGGGGACGGAGCGGCTGGTGCTAGAGACGAAGGGCGTTTATGAGTATGACGAGGGCGCGGGGAGGTTTAAAACGGTAGGGAAGTAGACGGTATATATGGGTAAGCTAAATAAAAGAGACATCGAAAGAGTTGTTAAGGAAATCGCCGCCGAGTTCCCGAACGACCCGGCTCTTCAAAACGTACATATCTCGAGGAAGATACTTGCAAAGGAAGCCGAGTTGGAAGGGTTGAACCTGGTTGACTATATTATATCCTTGCAGATCACTAATAAGGCGCGGAAATGAAATCTTACGCCCGGACCGGCGAGACGCTCTGGTCCGGCGAGCTGCGCTTTGAGCCGGACAAGAAACGGCCCCGGGCGTACGTCGAGGTGATTAACTACTCGGGTTCGGAGCGCCGGGTGCTCGGGACGAAGGGTGTTTATGAGTATGACGAGGGGGAGGGGAGTTTTATTACGGTTAGCGAGTAACTTAACGGGTAAAAAAGGCGACGCCGTTAAAAGCCGCGGCTTATGAACGTAGCTTTTAAAGAAACGGGCCGACATAGCAGGTCGGCCCGTTTCCGTTCGTTCACATCTTGGCGGTTAGAGTATCTCTCGGGATTAGAACTTTTCGCCTTCCTTTTGGTAGACGATTTCGCCGCCGGAGACGGTGAACATTACGAAGTCGTCCATCGCGCCGAGTTCGAGGTCGTGTGTCAACAGAAACCACCAGGACGTAAGGTCGAAAAGGTCTATCGAGAACAATGCAAAGTCGCCGAACTTCCCGACCTCAATCGAACCGACGTCGTCCTCCATATGGAGCGCCTTCGCCGAGTCGATCGTATAGTGCTTTATTATGTTTTCTACGTCGATCTTCTGGTCTTTTCCCCACTCGTCGTTCATATGGTAGTTTAGCCGCAGGCCGGCGACGAGGAAGCCGTAGATCGGGTTCATGGGACCGGCGCACCAGTCGCTGCCGAAAGAGAGGGTGACGCCCGCTTCCTCAAGACCGCGCCACGGTTCAATTCTCTGTAGTCGCTCTTCGCCGTATAATTGTTCCGTCGTCTCGTCGCCGTAGAAATGACAGGGCTGCATCGCGGCGTGAATCCCGAGTTTCGCCATCCTCTCTATATCTTCGGCGGCGACCAGGTTGCAATGGTCGACGCGGTGGCGGGCGTCCCTATCGCCGTTGACTTTCCGGGCGTGTTCATAGGCGTTTATTACCATCCTGATTCCGCCGTCGCCGCAGGCGTGGGTGCACGCTTGTAAGCCCATTTTGTCGACGATTTCCATGACCTTGTTGAACGCGTCTTGCGTCCAGAGCGCCTCGCCGTACTCGTCGGGTTTGTCGCTGTAAGGCTCGAGGAAAAGCGACGTGTAGTTTACCGGGAGCCCTTCGATATAGAGTTTTACCGATTCACCGAGGTTCAGGCGTTCGTCGGAACGCTCGTCGCCGATCTTCTTCCATTCGCTTAGCTCCTTAGCCATACCCTCTTCGTTTCCGGAGGCCGTATGACTGACGTAATAGGAACCTCTGACCCTTATCTTATCCAACCCGCCGGCTTCCTTAAAATCCAATATGTGGGGGATAAACGAGTTGTATATCTGGACGTCGTTCAGGGTCGTAATGCCGAATTTTAACGCGTCGTTAATAGCGTCGGTCATTTTATCGAACATCTGGCGTTGTAGGTCCTGCGGTAGTTCGTCCTCCTCGAAAAAGTCGAAAGGACTGAACCCGTAGAATTTAAAGAGAACGCCGGTCTCCTTGCCGTTTTCGCCGACGTGGAGCGGGAACTGTTTTAACACGTCCGGATACCTTTTGACCCTCTCGAAAGCGAGAGAGTTCAACCAACCGGTCTCCCCGTCATAAGACATAAGGAATAACGGACGGTCTTTGAGGATGTCGTCCGCCATTTCTTTCGTAGGGAACCTGCCGGAAACGTATTTGTACATCCAGCCTACTCCCATAATGAAGGGGTGTTCCGGGTGTTCGGCGGCGAAACCCTGTATGATTTCCTTGACGTCGTCCAGGCTCTTTGCGGAGTAGAGCAGCGGCATAAAAGCGTTGAGGGCCCCTATCCACAAGTGGTGACAGTGGTTGTCTATGAAACCCGGGACCATCATGTTTTTCTTTCCGTCAATTACCCGCGTGTTCGGCCCGACGTAGTCGGCGACGCCGTCGTTGTCCCCGACATAGCTAATGCGTTCGTCCTTGACGGCTACCGCCTCGGCCCACGGGTTTTCGTCGTCGGCGGTGAATATACGCGCGTTCATAACCGCCAGGTCGGCCGGTTTTGAACCGTCGCGCCCGATTTTAGACGCGCCGTCCAAGCCCCAGATCGACAGTAACCCGTCTGTGAATAAGACAAGTAGGGCCGGCGCCCAGGCGCCGTCGAAATTGGAGAATACGCCCGGGTCATACACGGATATACCGGCTGTTAGGAATATACCGATTAATGCCGTCACAGCGTTCTGCCTCCTCCATAGGGGTTTTAAACCCTACGACCGAATTTACCGTTTTCTTTCATCTACCACAATAGTATCTACTATTTTATCGTGACGCGTCTGCCGAGCCGGATTTGTAAAATACCGTAAAAACCCGAAGAACAGGTCGACTGTGGAAAGCGTATATCCGAACGCCCGGTCGAAGGACTGCCAGAACGTAATATCTTTACCTTTTAGCGAAACGACACGGATCTTCATTATACGCTTCCCGACCGTATAGCCTTTCCAGAAATAAGTAAAGCTGCCGAAAAAGGCTATCGGTACCGCGACGTCGACCA
This sequence comes from uncultured bacterium, assembly GCA_965371065.1. Lineage (GTDB taxonomy): Bacteria > RBG-13-66-14 > B26-G2 > WVWN01. Next base: position 359 of record CBDUXC010000122.1, on the reverse strand, counting down.
GTAGTTGAATGTACCATGCCTGGCCTAAATACATTTTTACGTAAGCCATTAAGTTGAAGCCGAAACCTTCGACCGACCATCCTACGACGCCTGGATTGCGTCATGACCATCATTCAGATTCCCTGCCCGAAATGCGGATCCGAGTTGCGGTTACGCGATCGGAGTCTGCTCGGCCGCCGCGGCCGATGTCCTGGTAATAGGCTTCGATGCTGCCGGGCAGGTCGGCATGGAAGACGAAGCGGACATCCGCTTTGTCGATGCCCATGCCGAAGGCGATGGTCGCGGTTATCACGACGCCGGGCTCGGTCATGAAGACGCTCTGGTTCGCGTCGCGCCGCGCCTTGTCCATGCCGGCGTGA
>CBDUXC010000121.1:0-6265 GCA_965371065.1 uncultured bacterium | reverse complement strand
TATGCCCTTACTGCAATCTAATGAGTAACATTACCCCCGCTACAAGTGGTATAATAAGCTCGGAGGCTTCGGTATTAAGAGAAGAACTTTTAGACAGAGCGATAGAAATAGCCTACGAAGAAGGATTAGAAACCGTTTCGGAAAAAATGGTAGAGAAGGCTAAATACGAGTATTTTAAGGAAGCGTTGAGCGCGAAGTAAAGAAACCAGTATATGGCGGGCGAACGTAATATTAAGCCGGAGGACGTAACCCACTCAAAACCTGGAGAGGTAGCATGTCGGGAACTGTGCGAGGAATTCGAGAAGAGAATAAAACAACTTGCCGTAAGAATAGCTGTCTCGAGAAGTTCCACGAACGTTGACGACGGCGATTATTACGCGATAAAGTACGATATCCGTAGTAAAAGAAGTAGGTTTTTTTACGTTCTTACTAAAATAAGTGCCGCTTTTTCTGGGTTATTATTCGGTTTCTTTACCCGTTTTTACGATACTTGGTATGGTTTTATACTATGTTCGGCCGCTCTAGTATTAACTATCCTATTTATTATTATCGGCTATAAGGATTAAATATTCAGTAAGGTTCTTTAACCGCTTTAAATTTCCCTTTACTTCATCCTCTCTTTCAACTCTACGATGGTTTTCACTAGCCCCAGGTCCACGCGCCTACGTAGCGTAAAGTAGTACCCCAAGAAGTCGCCGAAGTATATCAGATCGAAAAGGGGGAGGACGCCGGACGGCGCGTTCGCCGAAGACGCGGTCGGCGACCGCGAAAAAAGCGAACCCCACGAACCCTGACCACGCAAGCAATAAAACCCCAGTAAATTACGACGATGCTTTCCGGCCGTGCGGTCCTTTATCTCGAGGACGCGGACGAGACGAGCGATTAACGCTAATCGCGGAACCTTCTGTAATTAAAGGTTTTATACGGCGCCGATAAATATTATACCGATTATCACTTGACTTTTGGCAAGATAACGTATATACTATTGACGGTTCGGGTATCGGACCTTACGTTACACCTAAAAAGAACGTTAAGGACTGTATATGGGGGCCGAGGGTACAGCCTTAACCTGAAGAGAGTAAGCGTTTCCCGCCCGGGTCTCGGGGCGGGTTTTTGTGTGCCTCGCGCCCGGCGTGTACGTGTATAGGCTCGAGGCGGGGGGTTTGTAGGAACCGAGAAGATGGCGATGGTCCAGTAAGCGACGGAAAGGCGGTAAATATCATGGTATTGTTGAATAAATTATTTATACGGTTAGGGTTTACTATAATCGCAATAATTACCCCTATCCACGCTTTTGCGGATATAGTCTGGGAGGAATGGGTTGCCGTTTTCGACGGCCCCTACGGTTATCGTGCAGAAAGCACAGATATCGCGGTTGACGGTGACGGTAACGTCTACGTAACCGGTTTTACGAGAACCGAAGCCCATAACGAATCTAATGACTACTGTACTATTAAATACGACAGCGAGGGAAACGAGCTCTGGTTTGCGACTTATGACGGCCCAGGGGACAGGTCGGATGATAACGACGGCGCTTTTGCTATAACTCTAGATAATGACTATAACGTTTACGTAACGGGGGCTTTGGATGGCGGGCACGACTTCTGGTATAGCGAATGTTGTACGATAAAGTACGACACCGACGGAAATGAAATATGGATACGGACATTCGGAGGTTTCGATGTTTGGGGTAATGATATAGCCATCGATAACGAAGGTAACGTTTACGTAGCGGGAACCGCTTACGCTTGGGGTACGCAAAGCGACGTCTTTTTAATAAAATACGACGGTGACGGAAACGAGTTATGGTTCGCCAGGCACGACGGTCCTGAAAGCGGTTCCGATGGGGGGACAGCTCTTATTTTAGACGGTTACGGCAATATTTACGTAACCGGATATATCGAAGATGACCCAGGTTATAGTAATAGTTACTGTACGATTAAATATAATAGCGACGGTGAAGAACTCTGGGTCGCCTATTATAACCCAGGGACCGATTGGACCGCGGCCTTAGATATAGGCCTCGACGGTAACGGAAACGTTTTCGTTACGGGAGGCAACATCCCGCAAAACGCTGCCACAGTCAAGTACGATAACGACGGAAACGAAATATGGGCTATTACGTACGATTACGATAGTATGTGGCATAATTACCTAGATATAGAAACGTCCGGTAATATATACGTAACGGGAACTACCAGCGACGGGTCGGATGCTAATTATAAAACGATTAAGTACGATAACGACGGAAACGAGATTTGGGTTAGAGAATATAATGGACCAAGCGAGGGAGCAGACAGACCAAGGAGCGTAGCGGTTGACAACTCGGGTGGGATATATGTAGGGGGGTATTCCCGAATCATTGGGGACCCGGACTGTTGTTGCGTCGTTAAATACGATACCGAAGGAAATGTACGGTGGGTAGCAAGGTCGGAAACTAGTGCCAGTTATAATTTTGGAGGGATGGCGACGGACGCGCCTGTTGATAACGTTCATATTTATACTACTGGTTACGATACACATCCGAATGGTGATATATATACGATTAAATACGCTCAGTTAAGTAACGAACCGCCAGGCGACTTCAACCTGACGGCTCCGCCGGACGGTTCTACCGTAACGGAACCGGTTACCCTCGACTGGGAGGATTCGACCGACGACGACGGCGACACCGTAACCTACGACGTCTGGTACGCCACGGACCCCTCCTTCGACCCGCACGACGAAGTAACCGAGCTGACCGAATCAACGTACGCTTTCCCCGAGGGCGTACTTAGCGACGGTACTACCTACTATTGGAAGGTACTTGCGTGGGATGGATACGAGGGGACTTGGTCAGGGCCGGACCCGTACTGGTCGTTCACCGTCGAAGATGAGGTAACGGACATCCCGGTAACGTCCTTCTCCGCCGAGAGCGCTCGGAACGGCGTCAAACTGACCTGGGAGTGCGCCGACCCGGGCGTGGGCTTCAATCTCTACCGGTCCGAAGAGGCGACCGGCGTACGAAGTAAGCTCCGGGAGATGCTAAACGCGGAACTCATCACGGGCGAATCGCCCTTCAGCTACCTCGACGCCGAGGTGTCCGACGGCGTAACCTACAGCTACTGGCTCGAGGCGATGGACGCGGGCGGCACCAGCGAGACGTTCGGCCCGGTGAGTTGCACCGCCGGGACGTTCGTCCCCGGCTCGTACGCCCTGTACCAGTCGCGGCCGAACCCGGCCCGGGGAACCACCGTCATCGCCTTCGACCTGCCCGAGGACGCCGACGTGACGCTGACGGTTTACGACCTTAGCGGTCGTAAGGTAACGACGCTGGTCAACGAGACCCTACCCGCCGGCGCGCATGAGCGGCCGGTCGCCGGCCTCGCCCCCGGCGTGTACGTCTATCGCCTCGTTGCGGTAGAGTTTAGTGGGGTTAAGAAGATGGTAGTTATCGACTGATAACCGCAAACCATTTTAGTAACGTCATCTATTAAAGCGGGAACAAAGGATGAGATGTGTTAATTCACCGGTCCGCATAGCGTTGATATATGTGATTGCTGTAGTCTCCTGGGCGAACGTCCCGGCCCTCGCATTGCGTTGGGATATAACCGAAATAGATACTTTCAGTAACTGCGCTTACTGTTCGATTGACGTCGATTCCTATAACCACCCGCATATATCCTATATTGATTTTAACGAAGATGACCTAATGTATGCGTACTTCGACGGGGTCGATTGGTTAATTGATACAGTCGATTATGAAGGTTATGCAGGCCTATATAGTTCAATTGCAGTAGACCCAAATGACCGTCCTCATATAGTTTATACGAGTGGTGTAGATTTTAACGAAGACCGAAAAGTCAAATACGCTTTTTGGGACGGTGTAGAATGGGTACGGATAACCGTGGATGATAGACCGGACGCATCTCGCACGTCAATTGCGCTCGACGACTTTGACAATCCTCATATATCCTACTATAACTGGGGAAGTAATAAATTAATATACGCTAACAAAACTAGTGGTTCTTGGGCCATTGAAGATTTAAGAAGTTGCCGGGACGATTGTTTATCTACATCAATCGCTATCGACAATTCAGGTTATCCTATTATCGTTTATAGTTCGTTTGAAGTGATAAACCCATTGTGGGGACTGGTCTACGTTACAATTGCAGAATACGACCCGCCTACTTGGGATTATTATGATATCTATAACGAATTTAGCACGTGGCCCGCCATACTAGCGTCTATAGACGTTGGGGCGGAAGGCGACGTCGGCGTTTCTTTCATAGATAACGAATTATATAAACTTTTTTATTACGACGGTTCGGACTACGGGATAGTTGACGATACTTTGGCACACGGTGGCGGGATGACGGACGTTAAGTTCGATTCCAACGAAAAACCCCACATTTCCTATTTCGACGGGGACGATTCTTTAAAATACGCTTATTATAACGGGTCGGCCTGGGAAATCGAATTCGTCGAAATTGGTGGCCCTTCAGGTTATTATAATGGTATAGGAATCGATTCGTCGAACGATGTCCATATCGCTTACGCCGGAGCGAATGGCGTACTTAAATACGCCCACGGTTTCGAGAACACTCCGCCTTCGTCGTTTAACCTAACCCAACCGCCCGACGGCGGCGAAGTCCCCGAACCCGTAACCCTCGACTGGGAGGACTCGACCGACGGCGACGGCGATACCATAACCTACGACGTCTGGTACGCGACCGACCCGGGCTTCGACCCCCACGACGAAGTAACCGAGCTGACCGACTCGACGTACACCTTCCCGGAAGGTACGTTGAGGGACGGCACCACCTACTACTGGAAGGTCCGTGCTACGGACGGCTGGGACGAGACCTGGTCCGGGCCGGACCCCTACTGGTCGTTCACGGTCGAAGATGAGGTAACAGACATCCCAGTAACGGGGTTCACGGCCGAGAGCGCGCGAGACGGCGTCGAACTGACCTGGGAGTGCGCGGACCCGGGCGTGGGCTTCAACCTCTACCGGTCCGCGGAAGCGACCGGCGCCCGCACCAAGCTGCGGGAGATAATCAACGCCAAGCTGATAACCGGCGAATCGCCCTACAACTATCTCGACGCGGCGGTCGAGAACGGCGTAACCTACGCCTACTGGCTCGAGGCGATAGACGTGGGCGGCTCGAGCGAGACCTTCGGGCCGGCAACCTGCACCGCCGGCACGTTCGTACCCGCGGCGTACGCCCTGTACCAGTCCCGGCCGAACCCGGCCCGGGGGACCGCGGTCATCGCCTTCGACCTGCCCGAGGACGCGGACGTGACGTTGACCATATACGACCTGAGCGGCCGGAAGGTAACCACGCTGGTCAACGAGACCCTTCCCGCCGGCGCGCACGAGCGGCCGGTCGCCGGCCTCGCGCCCGGCGTGTACGTCTATCGGCTTAAGGCCGGGGAGTTCGCAGGGGTCAGGAAGATGGTGGTGGTGGAATAGGGTTGTTTAAATTGGTTAACGGTTACGGTATTGCCGTTAAAACCGAAAGGCTTTCTAACAGAAGGAGAAAGAAGATGATTTCCGGAAGAAAACATTTAACCGCAACGTTGTTGCCGGCTAGTATCGCTTTGTTTATTCTATCGCCGTCCCCGGTTTCCAGTTTATCTTGGGATTTCGAAATCGTCGACGTTGCCGTAAGTTCGGTTTCTCTAGCGGTTGATTCCAACGGGCATCCGCATATATCCTATATAGACTACATATCGCCTTACTGTTATTTAAAATATGCCCATTATAACGGGAGTGAATGGCATATAGAGGTATTAGACGCGAACGTAGTATACCACCGTAGCGGTACATCTATCGCGTTAGACTCGAGCGACAACCCCCATATTTCTTATAGCGGCTACGACGACGGTAACCTAGCGTTAAAATGGGCCGCGTTTAACGGTTCGGAATGGGAATTTACGACGGTAGCTACGGGAGATTCGTGTACCTATAACCGCAGCGATATAGCTATTGATTCGTCCGATAGCCCTCATATAGCTTACGTAAGGTATTATTACGAACCTCCTTTTTCCCATGCTTCATATACGTATAGCTACTACAACGGTTCGGAATGGAGTTATCATAATTTCGGTTACTATTTTTGCTCTCCTTCAGTTAATTTCGGGTTCGTATCAATGGTTCTGGACAATTATGATACCGCGCATTTGGTTTATTGTTTTAAGGAGGGATTGGACTACCCTCCTTATATTATTTATGTTAACGCCGACGATTGGGATTACGAAATAATAGACGAAGGAGTGGGGG
>CBDUXC010000120.1:0-6275 GCA_965371065.1 uncultured bacterium | reverse complement strand
GTACGCGCCGATTGCCCGGTCTGCATCGCTTGCAGATTCGTACAACTTAGCGAGTTTCAGGAGCGCGTCGGCCCGGTCCTTCTTTGACGCCCGCGAATCCACGATGCTCCGTAGTGTGCCGGCCGCTTCTTCGCCTTTGCCCCGCTTGCCGTATATTTCGAACATCAGGTTTCGCGCTGTTACGAAAGCGGCCGCGTCTGTGTCGTCTATTCGGCCCAGGTAGTCGAGAGAACGGTCGTATGCGCCCTTCCCGTAATACGATTGGCCTAGAAGAAGGTACAGCTCTTTGTTTAAGCGGCTTTTAGGGTATTTCGTTACGTACGCTTCGGCGACCTCTATCTGGGACTTGTACTCGCCCTGTTTGTATTTACAGAGTTCGATCTGGTAACGGGCTTCGTCAACCCTGGGCGAGCCGGGGTAGCGTTCGGCCAGCGATTCGTAGATTTTCCGGGCGCGTTCGTATTCGCCTTCGTTCAAGCGGCACTGGCCCTGTTGATACATCGCGTCGTCGGCGAAAGCGCTGCCGGGGTAGAGAGTAATAACCCGCTCGAACCAACCGGACGCCGCGGTATAGTCGCCGTCGCCGAAAAGAACCATTCCTATATCGTAAGTCGCGTTCGGAGCGTATTCGCTCTCGGGGTGGACTTTAACGAACTCGCTCAATTTAGCGACTGCTGGACCCGGGTCTATCTGAGCGGCGTAGCTATGCGCTATCAAGTAAGTGGCTTTTTCGACGTACTCGCTTTCGGGGTAACTCGCGATTAGTTCGGTCAATCGCGACCGGCCGACGTCGTTGCGCCCGGCGTTGAAGGCGATTTCGGCGGCTTTGAGCAGCGCGTCGTCGGCGAGTTCGCTTCCCGGGTATTCTTTCGCCAGCGCAACGAATACTTTCTCGGCCGCGGCCGCGTTCCCGCGCTTACGCTCGCAGTAACCCTGCCAGTACGCGGAGGACGGCGCGGTCGCCCCGGCGTTCGGGTCGTCGGCCGCTTCGCCGAAGTAGCGGGCGGCGCCGGCGTAGTCGCGCTCTTCATATTCGATCCAACCGAGCCAGTACTTGGCCTCCGCCGACCGCGGTTGGCCCGGCGACCCGAGCGCCGAAAATCCCTCTCTCGCGTCGTCGAAGCGTCTTTCTTCGAGGTAGGAGAGCGATATTAAAAAAGACGCGTCGGGTGCCAGTTCGCCGTCCGGAGCTTTTTTTATCGTTTCGTTAAGTGCGGTTCGCGCGTCTTCCAGGGAACCGGCCGCGAACAGGTTGAAGCCTAAAACGTAGTATAACCGTTCCGGCGATACCCCTTCCGGTGCTTCCGCGATGATACTTCGCGCTATTTCGGCCGCTTCGCCGAAGTCGCCCGTGCCGGTGAAAGCCAGCGCTGTATGGTATTCGACCGTATCGTTGTAAAGAACCGGTTCTTCTGTTTCTACCTGGAGTCGGTGTAGTTCTTCTACCGCTTCGTTATAGCGTTCACCGTCGAGAAGAATTACGGCCGCAGCGTAAGTCGCTGTGCGACCCGCCGACGGGTCGTTTTTTATTCCTTCCAGGTACTCGAGAGCTGTTTCCGGGGCCCCGTTAAGGTAGTGAATTAAACCCAGCCTATATTGGATTAGCTGCTTTTCGGGGTGCTCCGGGAACTCGGCCAACGTATTATCGTAGACGTCCGCGGCCCCGTTGAAGTCGCCTTCGGCGAAGTAGGCTTCGCCCAGACGCAAGTAAGCTTCGGCCGCGTCGCCGCGATCCGAAGCCCGGGAGACGGTTTTACGGTAGTATTTTTTCGCCTGCTCGAAATTATCAAGCGTAAGGAAGCAATCGCCGGTCCTAAGTAGCGCTTCGCCGACGCAAGGTGATTCCGGGTAGTCGGCGGTTAACTGCCGGTATTCGTGAATAGCCTCGGGGTAGCTTCCGAGCGCCCGTAAAGATTCGCCCAGGTAGAACTGGGCCCCGTCGGTATAGCGACCCTCCGGGTATTTCGCGATAAAATCCTGGAAGTACTGGTAAGATACTTTGAAGAGCTCCCGCTCATACATCCCGAGGGCTACGGCGTAATCCTGTTCCTCTCCGCCGCCGGCGTTTTGGGCCGTCGATAAGATTAAAGCCGCGCAGAGCGCGGCCGCCTGAAAGCCGCACCCCCCGAAATTTCGTTTAGCCCTGTTCATTTTTGGCGTTCCGTAAGAAGCACGGCCGGATTAACGCGGCGATACGATGTTGTTATTCTCGTCAAGTACGACGACCCTCGCGTCCGGCGGCGGGCCGTCGGTCAACGCGTAGGTCAATATAATGAGCCTGTCGCCGGGCGACCCTTTATGGGCGGCCGCGCCGTTTAGGACGATCTCGCGCGAGCCGCGTGCGCCGGCGATTAAATATGTCTCGAAACGTTCGCCGTTGTTTATGTTAAAGACGTAGACCATCTCGCCGACGGCCATTCCCGCGGCGTCGATAATATCTTCGTCTGTCTTAAGGCTGCCCTCGTAGTTCGGGTTAGTACCCGTAACGGCGGCCTGGTGTATCTTTGATAGAAGGAAGCGTCTGAGCATCTTCGTCATCGTTTATCCCAAAGTTACGTTGTCAATTAACCGCGTATCGCCGACAAATACCGCCAGGGAGACCAGCGTAGGCGCTGTTGTTTCTCCGATTGGTAAGAGTTCTTCGGCGTCCACGACCGATATATAATCAATTCTCGTATCCTGTTCGGCTTCAACTATGGCCGTTATTTCGGTTGTCATCCTGTCGGCCGAGCGGACGCCCGCGGCGTAAAGTTCTTCGGCCTTTCGTAGCGCCCTGTATAGACACGTCGCCTGCAACCGTTCTTCGCCGCTTAGGTACTTGTTCCTGGAAGACATCGCCAGGCCGTCGGGTTCCCGAACTGTCGGCAGCACCTGAACCTCGACGTCCATATCCAGGTCTCGGGCCATCCGTTTGATTATTATCGCTTGCTGGGCGTCTTTCTGACCGAAGTACGCGACGTCCGGTTTACATATATTGAAGAGCTTCGTTACTACCGTCGTTACACCCCGGAAGTGGCCCGGGCGGCCGGCGCCGCAAAGTCCGTCTGTTAAGCGTTCGACTTCCACGTACGTGGCGTACCCCGCCGCGTACATCACTCCGGCGGTCGGCGCGAATATAAGATCGGCGCCTGCGTCGGCCGCTAACTTTACGTCGTTCTCCAGGTCTTGGGGATATTGCTCGAGGTCCTCGTCCGGGCCGAACTGGGTCGGGTTAACGAAGATACTAACGACGGTGAAGCCGCATTCGGCCGCCGAAGCGCGTACAAGCGACAGGTGCCCCTCGTGAAGCGCGCCCATCGTCGGGACGAGGCCGACGGTCTTCCCCGTCCCCCGCGCTTCCACTATCGCCGCTCTAACCTCGGCTATGTCATTAACGACGTACGCCAAATCAATCGTCGTATTTTGACGCCTGTATTTCTTCCAGTATACCGTCGGGTAGTGATACGGATTCGTCTTCCGACGGGTATTCCCCGCCGCGGACGAGCTGTGTGTACTCGACTGCTGCGCCGCCGATTACTTCCTTTACGTCAACGAGTCGCCGGACGAACTTCGGTATATAACCCGTGTAGTATCCGATCAGGTCGTGGAAGACGAGAATCTGACCGTCGCAATTGGGCCCGGAACCGATACCGATCGTCGGAACCTCCGACGATTCGGTTATAATAGCCGCCAGTTCCTGCGGGACCATCTCCAGGACTACGGAGAAGCAACCCGCGTCCTGAAGGTTGCGGGCTTCTTCCATCAGTACGCGAGCCTGGTCCGCCGTTTTTCCCCGGACGATTTTCCTGCCGAAGACATGAGTTGACTGGGGCGTGTAACCGACGTGGCCCATTACGGGTATTCCGGCTTCAGTCAAAGCCCGAATCGCGTCCAGGGTTTCCGCGGCGGCGCCTTCGAGTTTGACGGCCTGGGCTCCCGATTCTTTTATAACCCGGCCGACGTTTTCGACCGTTTTTTTGCGCGATACCTGAAACGACATAAACGGCATGTCGGCGACGACGAACGCCCGCTTCGCCGCCCGCGTTACTATTTCGGTGTGATAAATGATATGTTCGAGCGTTACCTTGAGGGTGTTTTCGTGCCCCTGGACGACCATCCCGAGCGAGTCGCCCACGAGTATCAGATCCACGCCCGCGTCGTCTACGATAGACGCGCTGGGGAAGTCATACGCGGTAAGGCACACTATCGGTTCGCCGGCGGCCTTCATGGCATGCAAGTCGCTTATCGTCAGCTTGGTTTTTTCCTTACCAGCCACTTTCGTCCACTTTATCGAGTTTATAGGGCGCGAGTTTCGCTAACGCGTCGGATATCCTCAACCCCGTACCGGGTATAAATATATTTTCGGTCAGGTCCATAAGCGGTACCAGAAAGAACGCACGTTCGGTTAGCGCCGGATGGGGGATAACCAGGTCTCCGCCGTCGATGACGGCGTCGCTGAAGAGTAATATGTCAACGTCGATGACCCTGGGGCCTTTATCGCGCGTTTTCTTCCGCTTCATCTTCTTTTCGATTTCCTGGCAACGCGCGAGAAGCTCGCGAGGACGGAGCCAGGTTTCTACTTCGACGACCAAGTTCAGGAAGTCGGGCTGGTCTACGACTTCGGCCGGCGGCGATTCGTACACCGGCGACTTATACGCTACGAATACACCTGCACTGGATGACAGCAGGTCCAAAGCCCTGTTAAGGTTCTTGAGCCGGTCGCCCAGGTTGCTTCCCAGCGCGATATAGGTTATAACTTTATCTTCCATAACGGGCGTAGAAAATACCATAGGAACGGCCGTACAGTCAACCTAAATCGCGTTTCATTAGCACAGGCGAATAATCTGTTTTCCTTGATATTAAAGGGTTTATGTGGTATAAAAAACCCGTTGAAAGGGGCGGAATGGGAAAACCCGCCAGGAAAATAACGGTAGGTACGGTTTCGGTAGGTGAGCGGGGCAAGAAGCTTGTGTTGGACGCCCTCGAACGGGGGCGCATCTCCGGCGGTAAGTTCGTCGACGAGTTCGAGCGAGCGTTCGCCGCATACCACGGCTTGAAGTTCGGCGTCGCCGTCTCGAGCGGGACCGACGCCGACGCGGTCGCCGTCGCGACCCTGCACGACCGCGGCGCTCAGAGGGGCGACGAAGTCGTCGTACCGGCGCTTACCTTTATATCGGTGGCGAACGCGGTACTACACGCCGGGTTCGTCCCGGTCTTCGCCGATATAGACCGCCGGACGTGGAACCTGGACCCGGCGTCGGTCGAAAAGGCGCTTACGCCCCGAACCCGGGCGGTACTCGCGGTTCACAACTTCGGGCGCCCGGCGGCTATGGATGAGTTAATCGAAATTGCGTCGTCCAACGACCTGATGTTGATAGAAGACGCCGCCGAAGCCCACGGCGCGCGGTACAAAGACCGGCTCGTCGGGACCATAGGCGCGATGGGAACGTACAGCTTCTATGTCGCCCATATCCTGACCACCGGCGAAGGCGGAATGATTATAACGGACGACGAAGAACTCGCCGGGCTGCTGCGCAGCCTCCGGGCCCACGGCCGGGCCTGCGATTGTCGCGTCTGCGTGCTCAACACCGAGTCGGCCTACTGCCCGCTCAGGTACAAGTACGGCGACGATACCGACATCCGCTTTCACTTCGAGAGGGTCGGCTTCTCCAGCAAGATGAACGAGATGGAAGCGGCCCTGGGTATCGAACAGGTAGAGCACATGGACGAAATAGTCGAGAGTCGCCGCGAAAACCTGTTCTACCTTAACAAAGCCCTTTCGCCTTACAGGAAATTTCTGGAGTTGTTCGAGGAAAAAGATTACGAGAAGATAAGCCCTTTGTGTTACCCGCTAGTACTAACTGAGGACGCGCCTTTCGAGCGTTTCGAGCTGACGAAGTTCCTGGAGCAGCGGGGCGTAGAGACGCGGCCGATGTTCGGGTCGATTCCCACCCAACAACCGTCGTACTTCTGGATGGGGTACGCGCCGGGCGACTTCCCGGCGGCCGAGTACGTGGGCTCGCGCGGGTTCTATATCGGCTGCCACCAGAACATTTCTCGGGAGGATTTGGATTACGTCGTCGAGAACTTCGCCGAGTTCCTGGCTAAATATTAGGATCTTATTTCTGACGGGGTAGGTTAACTAATTGAAAATATTGATAGTTATCCCTACGTACAACGAAGCCGATAATATCGAACGGTTAGTACGTACGCTGCTTGAGCTGGAAGCCGCTCCGAACGTTCTGGTCGTGGACGATTCGTCGCCGGACGGGACCGGCGAGGTAGCCGACGGGCTG
>CBDUXC010000119.1:0-6276 GCA_965371065.1 uncultured bacterium | reverse complement strand
CCGCCCTTTCGACCGCCGGTAGTCCTCTCTGGAAAACGGCCCTGGACGGCTCCTTCGAATGCGCGGCCTCTTACTCCGACTGAAGACTTTTCACTGGCACGTCCGCCGGAACGCTCTACTGCCTATCCGCCGAAACCGGCGGTTCCATCTGGCAAAAAAACTTGGGCGCGCCCGTACGTTCGCCCGTTGCCATAGGCGAAGGTTCATTGTTCGTTGTTACCGAGTCGGGAACCCTCTTTCGATTTAACTGACCCGGAGAGCCTAACCGTCAGACCGCGTTCCGTATAAACGTCCCTCGTCCTCCTCAATTAATAGTTCGACGAAAGTATTCTCCCGTCCTGTCGCATCCCTTACCAACAAATGGAGGTAGTTATCGGTTATCCCGACGTGGTGGCCGGTTTCTTTGTCTATCGCTTCCTCGACCAGCGTCTCACGTACGATTCCAAGGTTCCGGGCGGCGAAGGCTTCCTTCTTGCGCGCCGCCGCTTCGCGCAGGACGGCAGCACGCTCGGTCCGCACTTCGGGCATTACCTGTTCCGGCATCGCAGCCGCGTCGGTCCCGGGCCGGGGCGAATACGGAAAGACGTGCAAGTACGCGAACGGTATATCCTCCACAAGGGCTAGGGTGTTCTCGAAGGCGGCTTCGTCCTCGCCCGGCAGCCCGGCCATCACGTCCCCGCCTAACGCAACCGATTCGTTTCGCGCAATTAGCTTCTCGCATACGGCCCTATATTCGGAGACGGTATAACGCCGGCGCATCGCCGCCAACACCCGGTCGTCGCCGCTCTGGAGCGGCAGGTGAACGTGGGGGCAAACCCGCGCGTGTCCGGCGACGAGCTCTATTAACGTATCGTCCAGATCCGACGGGTCGACCGACGAAAGACGCACCCGGAAGTCGCCCGGTAGCTCAACTATCCCTTCGACAAGGCCGCCCAGCCCGGGACCGCTCAGGTCCGCCCCGAAGCCGCCGATGTTCACGCCGGTCAACACGATTTCCTTGACGCCCGAGTCCACGGCCCGGGCGACTTCGCCGACGACCTCGGCGATTTCCCGGCTCCGGGACGTACCCCGGGCCAGGACCACCCGGCAGTATGCGCAGTCGTGGTCGCAACCTTCTTGAACCTTCAGGAAAAACCGGGTCTTGTCCCGAAAGTACGATACTTCTCCGGCCGGCCCGCCTTCACCGAGAAGTTCGAGAACCCTCGGCTTATCTTCGTTGCCTACGACGGTTACCCGGTCGCTTTCGGCTTCGAACCGTTCCGGGTCCAGGTGGGCGGCGCAGCCGGTAACCACGAGGCGCGCACCCGGGTTCCGCTTCAAAGCCGAGCGGACCAGCTGGCGGGATTTGTAGTCGCTTCGCGCCGTAACTGTGCAGGTGTTTACTACATACAGGTCAGCGTCGGCGGCGAAATCCACGACGGTATAGCCGGCCGCTTCGAGGGCTTCCCGGAGCGCCTCGGTTTCGTACTGGTTTAGCTTACACCCCAACGTTTTCAGCGCGGCGGTTTTCATATAACGGACTATCGAAACCGGCACCCCGACCGGTATCGCCACTCCAGCACTAAAAAGTATCTACCGGGATTATATTCGTCCGTCGGGCGCCGGTCAAGTCGCTAATTCGCTTGACATCGACGCGTCGTATATATTATATAGTAGACGTCCGGAGCAGGAACCTCGTTAAACGGGAGGCACGATTGAAGATAATGGTTACGACGGCCGGAACGGTCCCGGCCCAGAGGAAAGCCGATTACCTGATAAACATCGCCGAGAAGGTGGGCGCGGAACTCGTCGTGCTACACGTGGTCAGCAGCCAGGATGAGTACGAGGACGGCCAGAACGCGCTCAAGATATACCATCGTAAGGGCGGCGTCTCGAAGATACGCCCCATACTCCGGGTAGGGCGCCTGACCGACACGATCGCGAAAACCGCCCAGGAGGAGAAGGCGGACTTGATACTCCTCGGGCTCGACGAACGGGGCGACATGAACAGCGCCATCTCCCGGGACGTAATCGAGAAGACGGAGATACCGGTGCTCTTGGTGCCGAATATAAAATAAACATCAGAGTGGTTAAGTAACAAAAGGCGGTTCGAAGCGGACCGCCTTACTATTTTTTAAGTTACTTGTTGTCAAATCCGTTAATATGAGCTATAATAATCTAGGGGCTAGATTAAGGGTAAAAAGACGGCGAACATGAAGAAAACGTTTATAACGGTTTTAATAATCGCGACGGCTTGTGGCGCGGCTCACATTACTCGTATCAACGACAACGGCGCGATAATAGCGGGGCCAAACCTAATTACAGCTTACCCCGAATTCGGGACTTATTCGACAGTCTCCGAAACTGGTTATATCTATCTTGCTTACGGATTATATTTAAACTGCTATACGGAAGGCCTCGACTACGTTACACGTGTCGACAACTACGGTCCAAACGCTGTAACCGTCGATAACGTTAGAAGTTCAGTCTATTCTTATAGTTATATCAACGGGCAACGCCACATTACCGTACGTGGTCCAACTCTAGAGATTAAATACGACTTTGACACGCCCGCCGGTCCGTATTCATTAACAGTTGACGAATCCGATGCAAGCGTATGGTTTATTATAGGCTCCGGTACATATAAAGGCCTTTACAAATACGATGACGAAGGCGAAGAGATTTACTACTTTCCTGAATATCCGGGTTCAACAATAACGCGGACCGCGTCTGACGGTTCCTTTTGGACTTCGGGCTATTCTCACGGTCTGAAAACCGTAAGGCACCATCTTAGCGACGGAACTGTTAGCGCGGAGACCCAGGGCCTTAGAGAAGTTTACTATATAACGGATACGTGGACTTCAGAAGGTTCGCTCTGGGCTATATTCGACCCCTGGAACCCGTTTCACGATTGGCCAGATTCGGAATTATATAAATTTAATATCCTCGGGAACCCCGTCTTATGTTATACCGGAATCGACCGGATGAAATCACTTTCCGTTAACCAGAACGACGGTTCTGTTTGGATAAGTAGCGTTGACGGCGACATCGTACATTTAGACTCAAACGGAGGCGAGATAAAACGCATTAAATGGTTCGAGACATACGTCTTCGAAATCGCTACAGACCCGATTGATAATTCTGTTATTATTTTTTCGGGCTCTAGCATACCGGCTTCGATCCAACCTTCCTCCCTCGGCGAGATAAAGGCGATGTTTAGGTAAAAGGAATAGACGCGCAATATAAGACTCGATGGACCCCGCCCCCCGGGGTTTTTCGTTTGATAAAAGGACCGCGCTTTGATATAATCCGGCGAAACGAGGATAATAACGCCGAACCGTTATGGCCAAAAAGGAAAAACAGCCCACGAAGTACATCTTCATCACCGGCGGCGTCGTGTCGTCGCTGGGGAAGGGTATCGCCTCGGCGTCGATCGGACGGTTGATGATCGCCCACGACCTCGACGTCGCGATACTCAAGCTCGACCCCTACATCAACGTGGACCCCGGGACGATGAACCCCTACCAGCACGGCGAGGTCTACGTTACCGACGACGGTGCCGAGGCCGATCTGGACCTGGGCCACTACGAACGGTTCACCGGCCGGACCACTTCCCAACTCTCCAACGCCACGACCGGGATGGTCTACAGCACCGTCATCGAACGGGAGCGCAAAGGCGACTTCCTCGGCGGGACCGTCCAGGTTATCCCCCACATCACCGGCGAGATTAAGTCCCGTATCCGGCGTCTCGCCGACGAGACGGGCGTAGACGTAATCATCGTCGAAATCGGCGGTACCATAGGCGACATCGAGTCCCTGCCGTTCCTTGAGGCGATCCGTCAGTTCGCCCTCGACGAGGGCAAGGAACACTGCTGCAATATACACCTGACGCTGGTACCGTTCATCAAAGCGGCCCGGGAGCTAAAGACGAAGCCGACGCAGCACAGCGTACGGGAACTCCGGGCGATCGGTATCCAGCCCGACTTCCTGCTTTGCCGGACCGAAAAGCCGCTGGACAAGGATACGAAGGAAAAAATCGCCCTCTATACCAACGTTATCGAAGACGCTGTAATCGAAGCGCGGGATACGGAAGTCGTTTATGAAATACCCCTCGTCTTGCAGGACCAGGGACTCGATACGCTAATATTAGAAAGGCTCGGATACGACGCCGGGCCGGCGGACCTGGACGACTGGCTCGCAATGGTTGACCACTGTAAAAACCCCGGCGCCGGCGAAGTAACGATAGCCGTGGTCGGCAAGTACACAACGGTCCGGGACTCGTACAAAAGCATCATCGAAGCGCTTTCCCACGGCGGAATCGCCGGCGACGTACGGGTAAACATCCGCTGGGTGGAAGCCACCGACATAGAGGGCGAAGGCGCACCCGCCGAGGAACTCGGCGACGCCGACGGGATACTCTTCCCCGGCGGCTTCGGAGAGCGCGGTATCCGCGGGAAGATAGAAGCCGCGCGCTACGCCCGCGAGCGCGACGTTCCGTATCTGGGGATATGCTTCGGACTTCAGGGCGCGGTCCTCGAGTTCGCCGAGAACGTTTGCGGCGTGAAGAGCGCCAACAGCATGGAGTTCGACGCCGACTGCGATGAGCCCGTCATATGCTTGCTGGATGAACAAAAGAAGGTTACGCGGATGGGCGGTACGATGCGCCTGGGCGCGTACCCGTGCGTTCTAAAGGAGGGCTCGCGGTCGCACGAAGCATACGGGACGCTGGAGATAAGCGAACGGCACAGGCACCGCTACGAGGTGAACAACGACTATCTGCCGCTGTTGGAAAAATACGGTATGGCCGTAACCGGCGCGTCGCCCGACGGGACCCTGGTGGAAATCGTGGAGATACCGGCGCATCCGTGGTTCGTCGCCGTCCAGTTCCACCCGGAGCTCAAGTCCCGGCCCCTGGACCCGCACCCATTATTTGTGAACTTCGTGAAAGCGTCGGTCGAGAACCGGGCGCGGCGGAAAGCGGAAGCGAAAACGTAAAACTATTGACAGGACGTGAAACTATCCGAAAAAACCGGCGCCGTTAAGGCGCCGGTTTCCATTACCTACCACGTTCTTTATCGTTACCGCGCAATTACCAGCTTCTTCACGGCCGTGAACTCGCCGCCGGCGGACATCCGGAGCAGATAAATACCTGAACCCAAACCGTCGGCGCTAATATGTACGTCGTACGTACCCGGCTCGAAGTCGCGGTCGACCACTTCGGCGACTTTACGACCCGCCAGGTCATAAATGACCACTTCCACGCGGGCCGGTTTCGGTACGGCGAAACTGACGGTCGAGGACGTCGAGAACGGGTTGGGCCGGTTCTGGCTCAGGGCGAAGGCTTTCGGCAAACCGACTTCACCGGTAGTGTTGCCCACCGCCCGGTCGATGTGTTCGTAGACGGCCTTCAAGAGATATTCGTACGTTTCGCCCGGTTCCAGGTTACCGTCGAAGTAGCGGTATGTCCCGGTTCCGGCGATAAGTTCGCTGTTAATCTTGACGTAACCGCCGTCTATATCGGTAATCGAACGGTTCCCGGATACGCCCGAAATCCCGGCGAACAGGTCAGTATCGTCAGGTAGGGACCGGCGGTACAGGTCGTAGCCTTCTACGTCTTCTTCACGATCGGCCTCCCACGAGAGGAGCAACCCGTCGTCCTTAGGATTTGCTGTAAAGTCGTACACGACAAGGCCGTCGTCGTCCGTTGTATCACTTTCACCGACGGATATGTCGTCAACGTACCAACCTTCGTCCGTTACGGACGAATTGGTGTCCAGCCTGAAACGTATATAAACTTTCTGGCCGGAATAATCACTCAAGTCATACGTCTTCTCGACCCATTCGGGTTGTTCGCCGGAGAAACTACTACCGAGCGAGTCCCAATCTTCGCCGTCGGTGCTGACGTAAACGTAGCACTCGTCCTTATCGTATTCGGTCCAGTAGCAAGTCCAGAACTTAAGAACGGGGTCATCTGCCGGGACGTAAACAGCGGCGCTGATCAGGTCAGCGTCCATAGAATTGACGTAATCACCGTCGTCTTCCCCGCCGCACTTCCAGCTGTGGGAAGGCGAATGACTCCGGTAGTCTTCGACGTGCCACATATCGTTGTCGCCCGAGTGAGTCCATATCGACTCGGTATCGCCTTCCACGTCGTCGACGAGGCCCCATCCGCACGTAAACGTGAATCCCAAATCCTGGTCCCAACGGACACCGTCCGAATGCATGGCCAGATCGAACGGGATAAACGACGGTTCAGGACAACTCCCGTTTAAGGTTACCGTAAACGTACCCTGGCCG
>CBDUXC010000118.1:0-6298 GCA_965371065.1 uncultured bacterium | reverse complement strand
CCTGGTACCTTCAGGAGACATAGAACGTTTGGCGGATACTATAACGTACGGCGTCGAAAACCCCGACGTTTGTAGGAGCATCGTTGCGTCCGCGAGAGAGAAAGTGAGTGAGCTATATTGGCCGGTGGATCGACCGGGCTTGTTGGACCTATTGTCGCCCTATATACATAGTACTTAGAACGAAACTAATAAGGTTTATGACTGTTTATCTAGCAATTCGATGTTCGCTTTAGCCGCCGAGCTGTCGGGCGTATACAATAATACTTCATCGAAGGCTTCTATGGCCCCGTCCGTGTCTCCTGCGTTCGCCAGCTCCAGCCCGCGTTCGAACGCGATATCCGCGTTCAGTTCCGCTACGTCGTCGTTCGGCCAACCGTTTTCGAGAGTGTATTCCCACGCGCCGCGGGCTATGCGTCCCGCTTTTTCGAGGTCGTCTTCCCGGTAATATAGTTTCGCCTTTATTATGTCGGCTACCACGCCCCGTTCCGTTCCGGGTTTTCCGCCGTGGAACCTGAGCAACCGCGCAAGGATTTCGCTTTCTTCCGGCGAATATAACGCCCGGGGCGCCGAGTACTCCAGGGACAGTCGGTCGTCGGTGTTCAGGCCCGCCCAGGCCGCCGCGTTCAATAACTGTTCGTCGCCCGCTATATAATAAGGCGAGCCGGTTATAGATGTGCCGAGCTCCTTTTCACTTCCGAGAAGAACCGTATCCCGGCCTGTATAGACCAACCCGACGTGACGGAACGCAGACGCGAACGTATTGATTATCATAAAATAGTCGCGAACCGAGAGTTGGTATAGGGGAAGCCACTGAGCCATTACGCCGCCGTCGTTCAGTATCCGGCCGCAGTTTTCGAAATGTTCCACCGAGAATAGGTTTGAGCTTCCTTTGGTCCAGGGATGTATCGGGTCCGACGTGATTACGTCAAATCGTTCTTCG
Organism: uncultured bacterium; assembly: GCA_965371065.1. GTDB lineage: Bacteria > RBG-13-66-14 > B26-G2 > WVWN01. The sequence goes on along the minus strand of CBDUXC010000118.1, from coordinate 5,358 downwards.
GTACAGAGCGCGTAAGTCCGTCCGTCTTCACGTACAAGTTCTACTCGCGGGTCGGCGAGCGGCGAACCGTTGTATTCGCTAAAATATTCCGCGGCCCGGGCGACCGCCGGGTTGATTTCGACGCAAACGGCTCTCTCTACCGACGGACGGTCTATCGCCGACCCTAGCGTGATACCCGAACCGAGGCCAACGACCAAAACTGACCGAGGGTCGCCGTGGGCCGTAACCGGTAGAGCGCCGAGTTCGCGCTCAACGCGCAAGTCGTCGTAGTTGGTACTGGCCACCGACTTCCCGTTGATCTTCAGCGTTAGTATCGGGCCGTACTTTATTACCGCGACGGTACCGTCAACGCCGTCTTCGTAAAAGACGGTTTCTTCGTCCTCGGCGCTCTCGATATCGACTACCCCATTTTCTGTCAGGTAGTATCCGGGGCTTATACCGACGCCCAGGTTCAACAGCTTATACGAAGGCCCCGGTACTAGAACCGCCGTTGCGACGAGCACGGCCGCCGCGGCCGGCCATACGACGGCTTTTTTACGGCCGGCCAATACGAAAACGCTCGCCGCCGCGGCGCCGACCGCCAGCAAACGCAGCCCGCCGACGGCTCCCAAAGCCGGTAGTAACAGGAACGTCCCGGTCAGGCTACCGATTATCGCGCCGGCCGTGTTGGCGGCGTATACGGCGCCCACCCTGAATCCTACGGCGCCGCCGGACCACTGCGTAACCAGTGCCGGCAGGACCATACCGACCGCCGCGGACGGGATAAATATAACGAGGCTCGCCGTCGCGACGGTCATCACCTGGGCTACCGCGAACCCTGCGCCGAACCGTGCAAAAACCGAAAGGAAGAGATAGGGCGAGAAACGGAGCGCTAATATGCTTGCGGAGAAACCGAGCGAGCCGACGGCGAGCAGAACCAAAAGCAGCGTCCCGCTCGAAGCGATGCGCCGAGGGAGAGCCCTGTGTACGAAACTCGCAATAGCAATAGCGACGAGTATGACGGCCAGCAGGGCCGAGAACGCGTAAACCGCCGAGCCGACGATCATACTCATCGACCGAACCCAGAGAACCTGCGCCGCTAAACCAAACCCGCCGGCGACGAACGCGAGTGTTATTATTACCCAGGGCCGCACGGGGCGAGGGCCGGTTGCTTCTTCCGGTTTAACGACGGGTGTGTATTCGGGTAGTCGCCGGGCCAATAGTAAAGCGACCACGGCTACGGCAATGTTCACCGCCGCTACCGCGTAAAGTGACGTCCGAGCCCCCGCCGCCCAGAGGAGCCAGTAACCGGCGAGGAGCACGCCGACGACAGCCCCGGCCGTATTCAGCCCGTACGCCACGGCGAAGCCGCGTCCGGTCTCGGTTTTTATCGACTTCAACGCCGCGACTACGGCCGGCAAGGTCGCGCCCATAGCGGTCGCGGGAGCCAGGACGGCCAAGGACGAAAACAGGAAACGCACTGCGTGTAGTTCGGAAGTCCCAAGGCGGCCGTATACGGATACGTACATGTCAGTGATTAGCGAGAGGATTACGGGAAACGCGAACGCGAATAGGCCTACGAAGGCTTCACACCCCGCGTACCAGAGGAAGGGGCGGCGCCATTTATCGACAGCGCGCCCGCCGAGGTAGCTACCGAGCGCCAGGCCGCCCATAAAGGACGCGAGTACCGCGGCGACCGCCGGCGCCGTAGCGCCCAGGGTTATCGACAGCATCCGCATCCAGATGACTTCGTATACTAGACCGGCGGCGCCTGAAGCGAAGAAAAGAACGTAAATGAGAACGCGGTAATAAGAGCCATTTCTGTTATCGATATCGGACGTCATAGGTAAGGTACCCTGCGGCCGCGTTAATTATACCAGATAGAAGCGTTCGTTCCGTAGCAAAAAACCGGGGTTAGACCCCGGTTCTTTTAAAGCCGGTATTCGGAGCTCCGTCGGTTAATACGGCGGCGGGTTCTGGGCCGAGATGTCTATGCCGGTCGGGTTCGGGTTCGAGCCGTTCACGGTACCTGGTCCGGTTCGGTATCGCCGGGCGGATCGTAGCCGTACGCGCCGAGCAGCGGCGGTTCTATATTATTACACCCTATCGCGACAGCTGTCAAAACGGCGCCCGGGGCCGGTATTATTATTCGCTTAACCTTAAGAGTCTCCTTATTTACCCGACAAACCGGGCATTATCACGAGTAGTCCTTCCCGTATCATCATCACGGCGATCGCCGCCAGGAGCATATACATAATCTTCGACACCGCGATCGAAGTCGCCCGCCCGATTATTTTATTTATCGCGCCGGCGAACCTGAGACCCAGAAATACGATGACCAGGTTAATCCCGAAAGCTATTATCGTTTGTACTATACCATAGCTGTTGCCGGCTGCCAACAGCGCGGCGAGGGCCGCCGGGCCGATTATCAAAGGCATCCCCAAAGGCACGATGCCGATTTCATCTCCCATAACCCGACGCTCTTCCCTCGATTTGATGATATCGAGTATCGAAAGGACCAGGAGTAAAATACCGCCTGCCACTTTAAAATCGGCGACGGTAACGCCGAGAAGTGCAAAAACGCCCTTGCCGGTGAACAGGAACGCCAGCCCTATTACCGCGGCGACAAGAGTGGCCTGCTTTACGATGCGCCTTTTCGCAGCGTCCGTCATATCGGCGGTTAAACCGAGATATATCGGCAACGCGCCGATGATGTCCATCGCGACGAACAGCGGTATAAACGCGAAGAGTAAGTTTTCCAGGAAGTCCATCGTAAATCCCGGGTCGCCTTAATATTCGGGGCGCGGATTATGCCTTTTGCCTTGACATAAGTCAACCGTGATTATAGTATCTGCTTGAGGAAAGGTGTCTTTCCGATTGTAGGAAACTCGAAAGGGGGAAAGCCCGTGGTGATTAAATGTTTAAGAGTGTTTGCCGTATTGGCCGTCGCGGCGGCTCTGCTGGGCGGGTGCGGCGAAAAAGAAGCCAAGGAGCCTATTAAAGTAGCCCTCGGACCAATGTTCGACGCCGCGAAAGTAGAAGAACAGTTCGGACCGCTGGCGGACTATTTGGGAGAGAAGATGGAGCAGCCCGTAGAATTCACGGGTACCAAGTCGGTCGACGAGTTCGGCGAGCTGGTGAAAGGCGGCGGTTATTGGTTCGTCTTTGCCGACCCCGTAACGTACTTCGAGGTGGCCGAGTACTGCGTCCCGATCGCAAAGCCCAGCTACGTGGGCTTCGGCTCTATGGACCAGGGCTCGATAATCATCAAAGAAGGCCGCGAGAAGGAGATTATTAACGTCCCCGAGATGAAGGGCAGCTCGATTATGATAGTGGGCGAACATTCTCTGGGCGGTTACCTTTCTCAAAAGCTTTTCTTCCTGCAGAACGGGTTGGATATTGACTTGGACTTCGATGTACGGGAAGCGCCGGGTGGCGACCCGGAAGCGGTTATCGCGGCCGTCGCGGCCGGCGAAGTCGACTACGGGATGGTCCCTATGCGGTACGCGCCGACCGAACCGGGGAAAGGGGCGATTTACCTTACCGCCACTGAAAGGGTCCCCGTCGAAGTCTTAGCGTATTACCAGGAAGGTGATAAGGAAGTGGCCGGCAAATTGAAATCAGTCCTCAAGGGGATTCCGAAGAACGATCCGGTACTTGAACCCCTTGGGATAGAAAGCTTTACGCCGGCGACACAGGCCGAGTACGATACAATCTTGATGCCGCTGGAAATGGACAAAGCTAATAAAGCTCAGCGTCTCGCGGCCGGTGAATAGGTTATGTCGAAAGCGGCCAGGTGAAGCTTTTAAGCGATATCGGAAAGGGAATAGGCAAGTACGTCCTTACTCCGCCGGCTCGTTTTTTGGGCCGGCTGGGTCTTAGTCCGACGGTATTTACTATCATAGGTCTCGGGGTGAGCGCGGGAGCCGGGGTCGCGTTCGCCGCCGGTGTGCTGCGGCTGGGCGGGGTATTAGTTCTTCTCGCCGGTTTTTTCGATATGTTCGACGGCGTTTACGCCCGGGTGAACGAGAAGGCGAGCCGTTTTGGCGCGTTTGTAGATTCGACGGTGGACCGCTACAGTGAGTCGGCTTACCTGGCGGGCTTAATCTATTATTACGCGTCTCTCCAGAACAAGGATATGGCTCTTTTGACCGTTCTCGTCCTCATAGGTTCGGTTATAGTTTCCTACATTAAAGCCAGGGCCGAATCACTTATCGAATCCTGCAAGGTCGGGATAATGGAGCGGCCCGAGCGTATGATATTACTGGCCCTCGGGTGCCTTCTCGGCGGATGGTTCATCTTCGGTTCATTGTTATTATTGGCCGTCCTGGTTCACGTAACGGCGATCCAGCGGATCGTCTACACCGGTAGGGAACTGAGACGGACCCGTAAAGCGAAATAGAGAGCGGCTTTTTTATATACTGAAAACGCCCCTCACGGGGCGTTTTTCGCGACGATGTCGGCGAGTTAATTATTAAGGGCTTTTTCTGTAGGGCGATAAGACGGAACGAGCTGGGAAAGGATATCGAGCATCAGGACTTTGTCCATATCGGCGGCGGCTTTTTCCAGGGCCGCCGTTTGGGCCAATATTTTATACGGGTCCACCTTCGGCGGAGCTACTACCATAATCTGTTCGATCGACGTCGACGCGAGGCTTTCGTGGGAAGCGATTAGTTCTTCGTTTAATCGTTCGCCGTGCTTCATCCCGATGAAATTTATCTCGATGTCTTTATCCGGAACGTAACCGCTCAACCGTATAAGGTCTCGCGCCAGGTCTTCGATTCGGATCGGAAGCCCCATGTCTAAAATCATTATATCGCCGTTTTCGCCTATGGCCGAAGCCTGAATCACGAGTTGGACGGCTTCGTAAACGGTCATAAAGTACCGGGTCATCTCCGGGTCGGTTACCGTTACCGGGCCGCCCATTTCTATTTGCTTCTTAAATACCGTAATAACGCTGCCCCTGCTTTCCAACACGTTCCCGAAGCGGACCGTTACGAAGTTCGTGTCGTTGCCGTGCCGTAAAGCCTGTACGACCGTCTCGGCCACCATTTTCGACGCGCCCATGGCGCTTGCCGGGTTTACCGCTTTGTCAGTCGATATGAGTATGAAACGAGACGCGCCGTGGGCTATCGCTTTTTCGGCCATTACCCTCGTTCCGGTCACGTTGTTCTTGATGGCTTCTTCGATATTGCTTTCCATCAGCCCGATATGTTTATGGGCGGCGGCGTGGAAGACTACGGACGGCTTATACGCTTTGAATATCTTTTCTATCTTCCGAACGTCTTTAATATCGCCGACGATGGGCACGGACGATACGTCAGAGAACTTCCGGGCCAGCTCGTTCTGGATCTCGAAGATGCTGTTCTCGCCGTGACC
>CBDUXC010000117.1:0-6311 GCA_965371065.1 uncultured bacterium | reverse complement strand
ATCCGCAATCCTCATTTAGTACTTCTTTTTTTTCCTCCATCTTCAACTCTCCCCTGTTTGGTGATATTAAAAGTTCAAACCAATCGTCGGCCTGTTTTCGAGAGCCTTCATCAATAAACCACTTCCCCCTCCTCCAACACTTCCAGTATAAAATAGTCCTTAACCGCTACCCGCTCCTCCAAATCCGCCAGGTACCCGGCAGTGAACTTCTCGGCCTCCTCGTCGATCTTCGCTATTAAACCGTGATTATTATCCCGTAATCGTCGCAAAATCCTTCTACGAAACCTAATCCCTTACACCGGAGACAAGCCCTAATTCAGCTATAACTTCTTCTATCAAACTCAAATCGTGTACTAATAAAATAGGCATTATTCTTTTATAGATACCCCTATGCGTTTTACTGTCTTTCGGCGCGGCCAAAGCAATGGCGTCTCGATAACGATCAAGGTCACCGCCTAGTAAATATATCTCCCGGTCCCTTTGTTCATCATCCGAACGGTCATCAGCGTTCTTTACCTTATTCAACCTATCAAGGCATACGAAAGCAGCGGTCTTCAACTGGCGACCCGCTTCTCTACGGTCCTTTAGTACTTTCGTTACCCACGCAACGACCGCTCCGAAGACTACGCCGCCTATCGTAACGATAATCCCTAATAGTGTTTCCATTTAATATTGCTCGATTCGATTCGGTGGCGCAATTTGCGGGCATCCCAAAATTCAGCGCTTACGTAATTCGAACGTACCCGGTTGAACTCATTTATCGTCCGTTTTGCTTACTCGCCTCCGTCGCTTTCCACAATGTCCCCCGCTCCCTCCGCGTCCGCCAGGTACCCGGCGGTGAACTTCTCGGTCTCTTCGTCCAGCTTCGCCTTGAGCTCGTCGGAGAGTTCGCCGGTCTCGATTATCTCCTCGCCGATTTCCGGATGTATCGTCCGCATATACTCCAGGAAGCGTTCCTCGAAGTCCCGGACAGACTCGACGGGTACTTCGTCCAGAAACCCGGAATTTACGGCGTTGATCGCGAGCACCTGGTCCTCGACCGGCATCGGCTCGTACTGGTCTTGAATCAATAATTGCATTACTCGCCGCCCCCGCTCGATCTGGTCGAGGGTAGTCTTATCCAGGTCCGTTCCGAACTGCGCGAACTTCTCCAGCTCCCGGAACTGGGCCAGGTCAATTCTGAGCATCCCGGCGACCTTCTTCATCGCCTTTATCTGGGCGTTTCCACCGACGCGGGATACCGACAGCCCGGCGTTTATCGCCGGCCGGAAACCGCCGTAGAAAAGCCCGCCTTCCAGGTATATCTGGCCGTCGGTAATCGAGATGACGTTGGTGGGGATGTAGGTGGTTATGTCGCCGGCCTGGGTCTCGATAACCGGTATGGCGGTAAGTGAACCGCCGCCCTTCTCGTCGGAGAGCTTGGCGGCCCGCTCGAGCAGCCTGGCGTGGAGATAAAAGACGTCGCCCGGGTAAGCTTCCCGGCCCGGCGGGCGCCGGAGCAATAAGCTGAGCTGCCGGTACGCCCACGCGTGCTTCGACAGGTCGTCATACATACATAGGGCATGACCGCCGTTATCCCGTATCTCTTCGCCGATCGCCGCGCCGGCGTACGGCGCAATGTACTGGAGCGACGCGGGGTCCGACGAGCCGGCGTGGACGACGATGGTCTTCTCCATCACGCCGTTCTCCTCCAGCGTCTTCACGACCTTCGCGACCGTCGAGTTCTTCTGACCGATCGCGACGTAAACCGGGATGATGTCGGTATCCTTCTGATTGATTATAGTGTCAATCAGAATCGCCGTCTTGCCGATGCCCCGGTCGCCCAGGATAAGCTCGCGCTGGCCCCGGCCGATGGGTATCATCGAGTCGATGGCTTTCAGCCCTGTCTGGACCGGTTCCTTGACAGGTTGGCGCTCGACGACGTTGGGCGCGATACCTTCGACCGGCCGGTAAATGTCGGTTTCGACGGGACCCTTGTTGTCCAGCGGTTCGCCCAGCGGGTTTATCACCCGGCCCAGGAGCGCGTCGCCGGCGGGCACCTGGAGTATGCGGCCGGTACAGCGGGCCTCGTCGCCCTCCTTGAGCATCGTGTCGTCGCCCAGGACGATGATGCCGACCATGGATTCTTCAAGGTTGAAGATTATCCCGTAGACCTCGCCGCCCAGCAGTATCATCTCCGAGTACATCGCCTCGGAGAGACCGAAGACCTGGGCGATGCCGTCGCCGACCTTGACTATGCGGCCGACGGTGGCCAGCTCCAGCTCGTGCTCGAACGCGAGTATCTGGTCCTTTAATATCGCGCTAATCTCGTCGGAGTTAAGCTTCATCGTACGTTCCTTTTTTACGACTTAATGTGGTCGCACCTGAAGGTACGACCCTACAACTTATTGATTTCGGGTAGAGGCGGCTTTCTAGTCGCAGACATCCGGCGGTTGGAAAACCGCCGCTACCCGGGCGCGTAATATTACTAACCGCGCGCCAGCTCCCGGCGCACCTCGCCGAGCTTCGTTGCCAACGTACTGTCGATGACCCGGTCGCCGATAACCAGCCGTACGCCGCCGACGACGCTCGGGTCTACGACGTTCTCGAGCCGGACGTTCTTGCCCGTCAGCCGCGCCACCTGCAACTCGAACTCGTCGAACAGCCTTTCGTCCAGCGGTACCGCCGAGATGACCTCGGCGGCCACGGCGTTTTGCGCTTCGTTTAAAAGCTCCTCGAAGTCGATTAAGACGTCGTCGAGTATGTCGACGCGCTTCTTCGTAATTAGCAGGTTTATGAAGTCCCGGACCTCGGAGCACACCCGGACGCGGGCGGCCAGCTCCAGCTTTCGGTCCTCTCCGATCTCCGGGTGGAGCATTATGCCGCGGAACTCCGGGTTGTCGCGGAGAAGCTCGGCCCACAGCTCCAGGTCGCCCAGAGCCGCTTGAACCGCTTTGACGTCGTCGAACAGGTCGAACAACGCTTTGGCGTATCGTGTCGTTACCGTGGTCGAAACCATAGGGTACTTTAACCTACTTCGTCCTCAAACGGCTCCATCGCCTCGACTTCCTCGAGGAACTTACGGGCCAGTTCCTGCTCCCGGTCGTCAGTGCGGGTTTCGTCCAGGACGCGCCGGGCTATCATCACGGCGATATCGGCGACCTCGCCCCGCAGCTCGGTCTTCACGTCCCGGACCTCTTCGGCGATAGTTTCCTCGCCGCGCTCTATTATCCTGTCGGCTTCCCGCTCCGCGTCGGCGACGAGCTGTACGCGCCGTTCGTCGGCTTCGTCGTGGGCTTTGCGGACGATGTCGGCAACGTCCCGTTCCACCTCGGCCATCTTATCGGCGTACTGCTCCCGAAGTTCTTCGGCCTCGCCCCTGGCCCGTTCGCCTTCGGCCAGGTCGTCTTCGATTTTCCGTTGGCGAGCCTCGAGCGCGCCGACGACGCGCCTGGCAGCCAACAGGTAGAACAACACGGCGAAGATGCTGAAAGCCGCGAGCTGATACAAGAACAACGCCGGGTCAAATTCGATCATAAGTCGCCCCTCGGACCTCCGGCGGTCTAACCGAACAGATCCTTCAACGGGTTAACGAACATTATTATCAACCCCAGGACCAGGGTATATATCGCAAGCGTCTCCATAAATACGACCGCGAGAAGCATCTGTATCATCAACTTACCGGACGCTTCAGGCTGCCGCGCCGTACCGTCGAGCGCCGCGTTGGCGGCCCGAGCCTGCCCCAGCGCCGCGCCGAAGGCCGCGATCGCCATCGCGAAAACGGCGGCTATCGCCGCGTACGCGAACCCTTTCGCGCCGGCGATAGCCAGTTCGTCGGAAACCTCCCTTACCTCGACCTCCAGTTCCTCGCTCTCGTCGGCCGCAAGGGCCGTTCCGGCGAATACGAACAATAATCCGAACGCGAGCACTAAGATAATCGCTTTGTTCATTTGAGATAACTCCTTCCGTATTCGATAAAACCGGTTAACCTAAAACCGTATATATTATTCTCTAACTTATTGATATTTATAACTATACGTACTTACTAATGCTCGTGTTCGCCCCAGGCGGCGGCCGCGCCGAAGTATATTATCGGGAGAACCGCGAATATAAACGCTTGGAGGAAGCTCGTAACGCAAGCCAACGTGTAAACCAGCGGCAGGGCAACGAGTATAATCGGCTTCACGAACCAGGCAAGGCCCGATATCTTGTACAGGACCAATATGAAGATGTCCTCGCCGATGATGTTACCGAAAAGACGCAGAGTAAGAGAGACAGGCCGGAATAACTCGCCAATGCTCTCCAGTACGAAGAAAAGCGGCCCAATGGCGAGAACCGGGCCCATCTTGTGGCGCAGGAACCCGCCCAGCCCCATCTCCCGGATGCCGACGTAGAAGGTTACGACGAAGACGATTATCGCCATCGGCAAATTGATATTGATATTGGTGGTCGGCGCCACCATCCCCGGGACGATGCCCATCAGGTTGGCGATTAGTATATAGAAGAACAGGGCTGCGATGAGCGGGTAGTACCCGGAGCCGCCTTTTCCTATTACTTCCTCCATCAACCCCATGCCGTATTCGAATACCATCTCGACGGCGAGCTGGACCTTGTTGGGAACGCGTTTCTTCAAACGGCTCGCGATAAGCGTGAAGGCGACCAGAGCAAAGACCATCGCGATGAACGAATAGGTCATTATCATCGCGCTGTGGTGGGACAACCCCGGAAGGGGCACGCCGAACTCAAGACCGGTCTTCAGCTCTTCCAACGCGTACGTCCCCTTCCGCTTCGGCGGCTATCGGTAACCGAGCGATATGGCGCCCAGTAGAACCGGCCCCGCCGTCGCTTCGCCCAACGCACCCAGGGCCGCCGGGACCGCGACCTCTGGCAGGAATACGAAAATCGCGACGAGGGCCGCCGGTACGATACACAGGTGGAGCAAGAACAGCAACCCCACCGTAATCTTCTTGCGCCCGCTCGCGGCGAAGAAATATATGCCGAGGGCGATTAACGCCCAGAAGTTGAGCGCCACGACCGCGGCGCCGGCCAGCGCGGACACGCCGGCGCCGGGCGAAAATAACGCACCTATTACCCCTATCACCGCCGCAAGGGCGAAAAGCCCCCCTATAAAGTACTTACGCCAGACAGGGGCTTTCAAAATTTCTTTCCCAGACGGATTATTTCAATTATCACGCGGTAGAAACCGGCCGTCGAACCCAGAGCCGTCAACCCCAGTAAAAACCAGGGCGACGTCCCGAGCTTCTTGTCCAGCCAGTAGCCGACGAAAAACGAGCCGACGACCGACGCAATAAGAAGCCACCCCAAGCTCAGCGCCAGTCCGGCGAACGTAAGCGCCCGGTACTGCGCGGACCGGCCGCCTTTTTCTTCGTCGCCGCGGGTTTCTTTCTCCGGCACTTTTATCTCAATAAACCGCGCGTCCGGGTATGCCCCGGAACGCCCGGAAATTTGGGCGGAATATAACATTTAGGGTAACGTATTGCAAGGCAAATTTAGGCGGCCGGGAGACCGCGGGACCCGAACAAGGGGCTAAATATCTTGACGCGAGAAAAATAAGGAATATAATCGGAGGACTCTTCGGAAATATAACAAGGGTTTTTTTAGGAGGAAGCAGAAGCTGTGAAAAATACCCTTACTTTTATACTATTCGCCGTCGTTGTTACCGCCCCGTCGGCGTACATAACCCTCGAGGACTTCCAATCGTACGCCGACGGCGACGATATCGCCGAGACCGAATCCTGGACCAACGTAGTTCCGCCGAACCGAATCCGCTGCGTCGACCTGGGCGGCGGCGAAAAGGTAGGGGCGTTCTACCCGGAAGGCGGCGAGGTCTGGGGATACGTCTGGGAAGCGTCCGAGTCGGGGCTGGACTACGGCGTCTTCGCCGACTTCGAGTACGGTGCCGGCGCCGACGAACCGTCGTTCGGCCTCTGCGTTCGGTGTACCGGCGACGAGACCGACTTCGGCTTCTACGGCCTCGCCGTCAGCCCGGCCGAACCCGCGCACCTGACCCTCGCGTACTTCTATGAGGATGACGTCGAATTATTATGGGTGAGTTATCTCGATACCCCTATCGCGCCGGGCGAACGTCACAACGCCGGGTTCTACATCTCGGGCGCGAACCCGGTAAACTTCCACATCTACTTCGACGGCGCGAAGGTCGGTTCCTTCGTCGACGACTACTACGGCCTACCGGCGGGGCCCGCGGGGCTCGCCGCGTACGAGATATTCGACGCGGGCGATATTTACGTGGACAACATTACGCAAGTGGAACCGAACGTCCGCGTCGAACCGGCTTCTTTCGGTTCGGTCAA
>CBDUXC010000116.1:0-6316 GCA_965371065.1 uncultured bacterium | reverse complement strand
GCTCGAGGCGGAGACCGCCGACGGCGAGAAGTGCATCGGCTGCGGCGAAGACGCCGAACAGTGGGCCTACTTCGCGAAGGCTTATTAATCGAGAGAACGGTACGGAGATAAGTCGAAGGCGCCCGGAGGGCGCCTTTTTCGTCGTTCATTAGTTTAGCCGGCGGCTGGTTGCAGAACCGGTCCGACACGCCGAAACGGCGGGACGCCGATTTTTTTATGGACACGCCCCCCGATTACCGTTACTATCAACCCGGTCTATAAGGGCTTTAATCCTTTTTACGGTTAAACGTTTCCGGCCGGCGCCATATCATATAGTTATCCGGAGGGAGCGGCGGGGGCGCCGCGTTAAGTCGTACGATAATAACGGAGGTTAAGAGATGGACGTTTTACGAACGACACTGACGGCTCTGCTCGTCCTTCTGGCGGTCGCCGCGGCGGCCCAGGAGGAGGAGTGGCAGCCGCCCATAGGGCCGGACTACGCGAGCAGTCCGCCGGCAAACGCCGTCGAGTGCCTGCGGGACGTGCGAACCTTCTACAACGAGGGCTCGTACGCGTGGGCGATTACGGCGGCCGATTACTACGTGGACCACTGGCCCGACGGAATGGACAGGCCCGAGGTCGAGTACACCCTGGCCCTTTGCCGGCTCAACCAGCAGGAGTACGACGGCGTGCTCGACGGTCTCGAGTATGTGATGTCCAAATACTCGAAGACGTCCTGGGCCGTCGAGGCCGCCGACGTGTACGTTGACCTGTTCAGCGAGGTCGCGACGCCCTGGTACAGCTGGGACTGGAGCTACTGGCTGGCCGAACAGTACGGCGTGGACTATTACTACGACTACGACGGCGAGAAGATGCTCAAAGCCCGAAATAAGGCCCTGAAAAAGGCCGAGAAGGCTTACAAGAGCTACATGAAGGGGAAGACCGGCCGCGAGCGCGAGGCCCTGGCCGACCGCAACGTCTATAACTTCATGATAATGATGCCGTACGTCCTTACGGAGTATTACGACGAACCGGGTAAGACTTACGAAGAGCATCTGGACTACGTTGACGACGTCCTGGGCAAGGAAATGAGCCGGGACATGGAGTCGGTGCTCCATTTCTACACAGGCGTACTTATCGCCCAGTACTACCCGGTGGACGCGGACCTGTGGGACGAGGACGCGGACCCGGATTATTACGTTTGGGAGACCGAGCAGCGCCTGGCGACCGCCGAAGAGTACATTAAGGGCGTCGCCGAGACGTACGGCGGTTCCCTGGGCGGCCTCGGCGCCCGGGCGGCGCTGGGACACTACGAAGTGGTCTATCACAACGACCCGGCCATGGCCGCGACGGCCTTCGACGAACTGGCTTCGATGATGACCGACGAGGACTACGCCGAATACCTCGAGCAGATCGCCGAAGACCTGCGGGGCCCGGCGCTGGCCGTGATAAGCGTCGTGTCGAACCCGCGGGCGGCGCCCGAGCTTACGGTTCGGGTCGCGGCCAAGCTCTATGACGAGGTCGAGGTTACCGTCTATCCGGTTGACCCGAAGAAGTACTACGACGTCTACGGGATGCTCAACGCCGTCGACATTTACATGAAAGACGGCCGGAAGATGGTAACCGATACGGAAATGTTCTACACGGAGGGCTTCGGCGAAAAGATACACGACGAGGACATAGACCGGGTAGTACCGCGGCCGACGGCGGACCTGCCGGGCGTGGGCTCGCCGGTCAAGTCGCTGACCGCCGCGACCCGGTACGCCGGCGACCTGCGGGTTTCGGCCTTCGACGTGAACATAGAGGACCTGGACACCGGGCTTTACATCGTCGAGGTTACGGCCGAGGATAACCTGGCACGCGCTCTCTTCCTGCACACCGAAGCGGCGGCCGTCTACACCACTGACAGCTTCTCGGTCTTCTTTGAGTTGGTGGACACCGAGAACGGCGCGCCCGTCGTGATAGACGACTTCACGGCCGTGTCCATCTACTACGAGGAGGACGAACGCGGTTACAGCCGTGAAAAGACGAAAGTGGTAAAACTCAAGACCCGGACCGAGGGCGACGGCCTGGTGACGGACTTCGCCGACCTGGAGCTGGACAGCCGGTTATATCTTATCGCCGAGTCGGCCAAGGGCCCGGCCTTCGTCGAGGTTTACACGCCCTACTACGAGCCGGAGACGAAGACGCAAATGGGCATCGTCTACACCGACCGGCCGCTGTATCGTCCGGAACAGGTAGTTAGCTATAAAGCAATTCTTCGGAAGGTCGATTACGTCGAGAAGACGCTTTCGCCGTTAGTCGGGCGTACCGTCGACGTGCGGCTCGCGTCACCCACCGGCGACGACCTCTGGACCGGCGAAGCCACCACCGACGAGTACGGCGCGTTATGGGGTGATATAGAACTACCGCCCGGCGCGCCGTTGGGCTACTACTACCTGTACTGCGACTGGTCCGTCGGCGAGGGCGACGACGAACGCTACTACAGCGCCTACGGGTATTTCAGCCTTGAAGAATACGAGAAGCCCGAGTACGAACTGACTATCGAGCCCGAGAAAGACCGTTATCTCTCGGGCGAAACGATTCGAATGGTGGCCGAGGGCCGTTACTTCTTCGGCGAGCCTATGGCCGGCGCCGAGGTTTTTTACGAGGTTACCCGGTCCGGCTACACCGATAAGGACTACGAGTACTCGGTCCTGAAGAAGAAGGGCGACGGCCTCACCGACGAAGACGGCCGCTTCATTATCGAGTTCCCGACCGAGTGGGCCGGCGAGTACGACAACTACTACAACGTTTACGTAAAGATAACCGATGTCTCTGAGCACGTGGTCGAGGGCTACGGCTACGGGTACACCTACCGCGCCGACCGCTACGTCAGTATGTACACCGACAGGTACGACTACCATATCGGCGAAGCCGTGAAGGTGAACGTCAGCACGTGGGACTGGTACGACGAGCCGGCTTCGATGCCGGTCGACATTACGTTCTACGAATACCCCTGGGACCCGGAGAAGGGCTACGTCAAGGGCGACGTGCTCTACTCTACGACCGTAACCACCGGCGCCGACGGCGCGGCCGAACACATCGTCGAGCTGCCCAACGCACCCATCGCCGAGACGGTCCTGATCGAGAGCGTTATCGAGGACACCCAGGGGACCGAGGTTATGGCTTCGGCGACGATTAACTTCGTAAGCGAGGAAGTCGTAACCACCGAACGCGTCCCGGAGGTCGAGATAACCGTCGACGAGTACTATCCGAAGCTGGGAGACACTATCACGGCGAAAGTCCGGTCCAGGTTCGACGACGTTACCGTGGGCGTCCTGTACTATTCCGACGGCGTTCAGGGCTTCGAGAACCTGACGCTCACCGTCGACGCCGACGGCGGATACTCGCACAGCTTCGACGTGTACCTTGACGACCGGTTCCTGCCCGAGCTTCGTATGAAAGCGATTGTCATCAAGGACAACGAGTACTACGAGAGTGACGTGTACGTTTACATCACCAACACCAATACCCAGATGGACATCACCGTCGAGATCGACGAGGATGAATATCGACCCGGCGAGACGGCCGAAGTAACGGTCAAGTGCGCCGACAACCTGGGCCTGCCGTTAATCGCGAACCTGTCCGTCGCGGCTGTGGACGAGTCGCTTCTGGCGCTGCGGGCCGACACGACCCAGAGCCTGCCGTATAACTTCAACTCGGCGCTGTACCGGTATTACTACCCGTACATTTACAACTCGCTCTACGCCGTGGGCGACATCTCCAACGCGACGTACCTGTTCAAGTACTACAACCTTTACTACGGCGGCGTCTACGTTCCCTATGAAGAGGGCAACAAAGCCGGCGATTATCTTTACCGGATCTCGCTGCCCTACTACGCCAACCCGGACATCGAGGAGTATATCTACTACTCCGGCACCGACCAGTTGAACCCCGAGTACTACGACAGGATGACCGCGTGGGAAGCGGTCAATATGATAACTCCGGCATCGGGCGTAGCAGGAGGTTTCGGCGCCGCAGACGGAGATTACATGGCCAGGGGCTCCGGGATGGCAATGGAGGCCGAAGGCGAGTACTTTGAAGACCTAGCGGCGCCTGCAGTTTCCGAAAAGAAGATGGCCGAGCTCGAAGTTAGTTTTGGAGATAAGGCCATGAACGGTACGTTCGCCGTGACCGGCGAGGAGACCAGCATGGTTGACGTCGACGGCCGGGAGATGATGCAGGCCCAGCTCCGCAAGTTCTTCGCCGATTCGGCTTACTGGAAACCGGACCTTTACACGGATTCCAACGGCGAGGTTACGGTCGAGGTAACGATGCCGGACAACCTGACCACATGGAAGGTTATGGCTCTGGGCGTGAACAAGGGCCAGCGGATCGGCTGGAATTTCGACACGTGCAACGTAACCAAGAACGTCCTGGTCCGCCTGACGACGCCCCGGCACCTCGTCGTGGGCGATACGGCACAAATAAAAGCCATAGCCCACAACTACCTCGATACCGAGAAGGAGTTCGCGATATCTATTGACCTGGACAACCTGATGTTGGCCGAAGGCGACGCCAAGACGTTCGCGGACGTCGAACCGAACGGTATGTTCGCGTTCAAGCAGTGGGTATGGGCCGACCGCGCGGGCGAAGCCACCTTCGTCGCCGCGGCGTTAACGGACGTGGAAAGCGACGCGACGACCAAAAGCATAATGGTCCACCCTCACGGTATCGTCCAGCGCCAGGCGTTCTGCGGCCGCCTGCGGGACACTATCGAGCATGAGCTGATACTGGCGGACGCGGTAGACCCGGATACCTTCGAGGCCGAGCTTATAATGTCGCCGTCGCTGGCGGCGAGCCTGAGCCACGGCCTGGAGTTCTTCGAGGAATATCCGTACGACTGCGTCGAGCAGGCCCTTAACCGGTTCCTGGTTAACGCGCTGTTGGCCGAAGCGGCGGGAGAGCTCGGGCTGGACGAGAGCACGCTCTCCGACGGTTTAACCGAAGCCATAGACGAGGGCGTCGCGAAGCTGGAGGAAAGCCAGACCGCCGACGGCGGATGGCCCTGGTGGAACGGCGGGAAGCCGTCGCCGTATATGACAGCGTACGCTCTCGACGGGCTCTTCGCCCTGCGGGGCAGCCCGTTCCTATCGGATATGTCGGCGACCAAGGTCGAAAACATGATTTTATCGGGCACCGAGTATCTGAACTGGTACATCTCCGAACTGGAGAAAGACCCGGAACGCTACGACTGGGAGCTCAGCCTCTTCATCGCCGACGTGGCCCTGCGCAACGGCATAATCGAGCCGGACAACGATATCGTAACCGACGCGGCCGAGTACTACTTCGAACACCGTAGCGAGAAGAGCGACCGAGGCCTCGTACTGCTCGGGTCCGTACTCCACCAAATCGGTAATACGACGGACCTGGCGGTCGTCTTCCGTAACCTGGATAACGGCGCTAAGGTCGGGCCGGACCAGACCATTTACTGGGGCGAAGAACCTACCTGGTGTTGGTACTGGTGGGACGACGCCGTCGAGACGACGGCCAACGTCCTGGACCTGAAGATGGAAGCCGACCCGGCCAGCCCCCAGATACCGCATATGGTCGACTGGCTCGTGGACGAGCGCCGCGGCGCCGCCTGGAAGTCAACCAAGGACTCGGCCGAAGCTACGAAGACGTTGATACGCTACATCCTGAAATACCCCGAAGCGTCGGTCCCGATAATCGTGAGCTACTTCCTGGGCGAAACGGCGACCGGCGGAATGGAGCTGGACCCGACCGACTACGAGGAACCGAGCGAGAGCGTCGAGTTCGACATGAGCGACTTCCACGTGGGCGAGAACGCCCTGAAGGTTACACGGGACAGCGGCCTGGGCCCGGTCTTCTACACGATGGCCGTCGAGTATTACACCGAAGCCGAAAATATCCCGGCGGTCCAGGGTTCGGTAACCATCGAGCGCGACTACTACATCGTCAAGCGGAAGTTCAAAAAGGGCAAACTGGAGGAAGAACGGATACCTCTCGAACGTCCGCTCAAGGTAGGCGAGGAACTGGAAGTGGAGATAACCATCAACTCGCCGTACGACTTCGACTACGTGGTGGTCGAGGACCCGCGGCCGGCCGGCTGCATCTACACCGAAATGGCTTCCGGCTACAACTGGTGGCTGGACGCGTACGTGGAGCTGAAGACCGAGAAACGCGCGGTTCTATTCGAGCGCCTGAACGAGGGCGAGACCGTGTTCACCTACAGGCTTCGGGCCGAGATCCCGGGCGACTTCGCCGCCCTACCGGCGACGGTCTACGGGATGTACTCGCCGGACATCGGCTCCAGCACCGCGAGTTCGCGGGT
>CBDUXC010000115.1:0-6316 GCA_965371065.1 uncultured bacterium | reverse complement strand
GTGCCGCTCACCGAAGGCGGCTGTGCCGCTCACCGAAGGCGGCTGTGCCGCTCACTGAAGGCGGCTGTGCCGCTCACTGAAGGCGGCTGTGCCGCTCACTGAAGGCGGCTGTGCCGCTCGCCGACGGCGGTCTGGAGACCGCCGCTACCCTCGATTGTTTTTTATAGTCGGATAAACCTGAAGGTACGACCTGAAGTCTATTTTACCAACCGCTCAAGGTGGTCGCCCCTGAAGGTACGACCTAAAACCTATTTTATCAACTGCTTAAGGCGGTCGCACCTGAAGGTACGACCCTACAATAGCTCGCGAGCTTTCGCGGCGATGTTTTCGGCGGTTAGGCCGTACTTAGCCAGCAATTCGCCGGGCGTGCCGGACTCGCCGAAGACGTCCGGGATGCCTACTATACGCATCGGGACCGGACAGCGCTGGCTTAGCGCTTCGGCGACGGCCCCGCCCAAACCGCAGTACATCTGTCCCTCCTCGTCGGTTACGACGGCGCCGCATTCCCTGGCGGCCGTTTCCAAGGTATCCACGTCCAACGGTTTTATCGTATGGCAGTTGATTACCCGCGCTTCCACGCTTTCGCGTGACAGTTCCTCGGCGGCCAGGAGCGACTCGTAGACCATTGAACCGCAGGCGACGAGCGCGACGTCGTTTCCGTCGCGGAAGACCTCGGCGCGCCCGACCTCGAACCGCGTCTCGTCGGTAGTTATCACCGCTTCGGCGGCCCGACCGAAGCGTATATAGACCGGACCGTTATGCGCAGCGGCCCAAACAACGGCCTTCTCCACTTCGACGGCGTCGCACGGTACAACTACCGTCATATTCGGTAAAACCCGCGTAAGGGGGATGTCCTCGAGGGTCTGGTGGGTGGCGCCGTCAGGCCCAACGCTGATACCGCAGTGGGAAGCGCCGAACTTGACGTTGAGCTCGCCGTAGCAAATCGACGTCCGGAGCTGGTCCCAGGCACGGCCCGTTATGAATATCCCGAAGGTAGAAACGAACGGCACCAACCCGGCCCTGGCCATGCCGCCGGCCTGGGCGACCATGTCCTGCTCGGAGATGCCGAAGTCGAAGAACCGGTCCGGGTACTTATCCCGAACCCATCCGCTCCTGGTAGAGTCGGCCAGGTCGGCTTCGCAAACGACCACCCTCGGGTCGTTCTCGCAAAGCTTGAGGAGCCCGCGCCCGTAACCGTCGCGGCCGGGGACATTATCCGGGTTCGCTATATCCTTTACCAGTTTCGCCTTCTTGCGGGTGCCGGGCATAAACCCTCTCCTATAAAGTTCTCGTCGTTCCTCGAAACCCTTTACTTTAAGCTACCGCACCCAACTGAAATCATGCTTCTGATACTCTTCCCAGGGCGCCTGGAAACCAAGGTCGGTCAGGGCTTGTTGAACCTGCTCGCCCTTCGCCGGCGCCTTCCCGTGCCAACCGGCGAGGTTCTCCATAAACAAGACGCCCCGGCCCTTGACGGTCCCGGCGATTATCATCGTTGGGCGACCTTTCTCGAGAAGCGCTCGTTCGTACGCGTACGTCATCTGCTTCAGGTCGTTCCCGTTCACCTTGATGACGTTCCAACCGAAGGCCCGCCACTTTTCGTCCAATGGGTCCAACGCCATCACGTCTTCAGTGTTCCCGTCGATCATCAGGTAGTTGCGGTCGACGACGCCGCACAGGTTGTCCAGGTCGTAGTGGGCGGCCGTCATCCCGGCTTCCCAGATAGAACCCTCGTTCTGTTCGCCGTCGCCCATCAGGCAATAGACCTGGTTGAACTTCCCGAGCCGTTTCATCGCCATCGCGACGCCGGACGCCAGGCCCAACCCATGCCCCAGGGAACCGGTGCTGAACTCGACGCCGGGCGTATCGACGTGGTGCGGGTGGCCTTGTAATATCGAATCGAGCTTCCGCAATGTCCAGAGTTCGTTGCGGTCAAAGTACCCGCGGGCCGCCAGTACGGCGTACAGGACCGGACAAGCGTGGCCTTTGGAAAGGACGAAGTAGTCCCGGTCCTCCCACTCTGGCTCGGCGGGATTATCTTTTAAGATATTCCAATATAACGCGACAAGGATTTCTACGGCGGAGAGCGAACCGCCGGGGTGGCCGGAACCGGCCTCGGCGAGCATCACCATTATATCGCGGCGTATCTTTCTGCACGTCTCTTCCAGTTCGGCCCAGTCTCGCATATATCTCCCCCGGGGGTTATCCGACCCGGAAACCAATTTTAATCGCCCGACATCCGGTGGCCGCCGGGAATTACTATCGGGAATTTACGAAATAAGACGGGGCTTTTCAAGTAAAAACCCCGCCTCTCCGCCGGCCGGCGTCGCGTTTAACGAAGGCAGCGCCGCTTTCTACAGACTATCAGGCTAAGTCTTGACCAAACCGATAATCCATATAACGTAGAAAGCGGCAATTAGACTTCCCCAGAAAAGGGCCCGTTTGCCATAGAATTTATTATCCTTACCGATCGCCCGGAATATCAAGCCCAGGGTCGCGGCCACCCACCCGAGGAACCCGACTTCCACCATCACGGGCCACAGTTTGATCATCGTAAGACCCCCGGTCGTCCAAATCCGCCGTATATCGTTAATGCCTTAGCCATTCTACAATAAAAAGCCCCCCGTTTTCAAGAGGAGCTTTCTTTTCGTTATTTTACGTAACCGGATGTTTTTCGTCGGTTACTCGTCGGGATGAGCTTCGAAGATACCCAAAAACACGTCTTCGTCGTTATTGATTTCGTCGTACGTGGCGCCGATGTTACGCCGGACTTCGAGAGTCCACGTTCCTACGCCGTTTGCCTCTACCCAAGCGCCGCGGCCGTGTACGTCGGCGGCGCTACCCAGCGCCGTACGGTGTACGTATCCGGCGACCATATCACCGATTTCCCAGCGCTCGTCGGTGGGGCTTATAGGAGGAGGATCACCGATTATACCCATTTCACGTGCGCTTTCGTCCGACAACCAGAGATATCTCTCGTTAGCGCCCGGGTCGTTCACCGACCCGTAAGCCGGGTAGCCCACAGCCGGCTTAAAGTTTATCAAGTACGGCGCTCCGCCCTCGTCGAATACCAACCATTCCACCAGTTCATCGTCCGCGTCGAGGAACGAATTGTTCGTACCCCAACCAAAACCGGTCTGGTCGATATAACAGTCGAATAAGAACGCCGGGTCGTTCATCCCGCTGGCCCAGTTCGTAAGGTTGGCCGTGTAATTGGTCCGGGTCCCGGTCCACATCCACAGGTCGCAGATTTGATTTGGCCCGTTCGTATGATGCGGGTTCGCGTCGCTTTCGTGGCACGTAACGGTACAACCGTTGTTTTGGAAGCCGTACGTCGTAGACGTGAAGTAAAAATCACGTGATCCCTCATCCGGCGGCACTTTACGCCACGTATCCCACATAAAGGCGACCCAGTCCTCGTTGTCGTTCCACAGGGGTTCCCACCAATCGGAGGCGCTACCGGATTTCTGGACGACCTCCCAATGGTTGCCCAAGTAACCCGGGTTTTCTTGCCCTGTACCATTGTCGTCCCACTGGAGAAGGAACCAGATACGCGGCGGGTTCACGAAAGTATAAACGGACTTGATGCGTATCGTGGCAATACCGCCGTTGCCGTAAACGTTATTCAACGTCAGCACGGTTTCCGGGGCTTGCGCCCAGGTGGTCGCGTCGCCTATCAAAGCCCCGTCAACGCGCGGATACGGTTGGTCCGCGTATTCGTATACGTACGCCGGGGCGACAACGTTCGCTCCCGGCGACGCGTTGTTCCAGTCCAGCGTTATTACGGCGACGCCGTTATGGTCGAAGCCGTCGTTGGACGCACTGCCGTCGGCGACGGCCAAACTGAACGTC
Source organism: uncultured bacterium (assembly GCA_965371065.1). Taxonomy (GTDB): domain Bacteria; phylum RBG-13-66-14; class B26-G2; order WVWN01. Next base: position 2,464 of record CBDUXC010000115.1, on the reverse strand, counting down.
TGGGGTAGGTAACTCACCCCCGGCTCCGTCGGTCCCGTGGTATCGGCGTCGCAGCCGACGAGGTACAAACCCGCGCCGGCGACGAATATAACGCTTATTATCGATATTAGACGGGCTTTCTTAGACATCCGCCATCACCCTCCTTGGGCGTTATGAGGAATACGTTTTTAAATTGAATAAACCCTTTTGGTTTCCGCCTGAAAATCCTAACCCGTTTTAGGGGACACGACCCCTAAAACGTACAGGATTAGCTACTTTTCCCGGATATTACCACAGGGTAAAAATCCGTGTCAAGGTTTTTTTTCGCGACGCCTCCAATTAATCGTTACCGATTAAATAGACCAAGGCCTTTCCGTCGTCATCTATCGCTAGCAACCTCCCGTCGTAGTATAATAACCCGCACGTGGACTTGTAGTCTAACCGGGTGAACTCCTTAACAACGCCTTCGGAATCGACGGTATATATAACACCGGTTTCGGTTAGAACGAAAGCTCGGTCGCCGTTAATGGCCGGCGCCCGCCTTACGTTCGCATCCAAAGACGCGGACCATTCGACTTTGCCCTCGGCCGACAGGCGAACGACACCACCGCCCATATAACTCACCAGGAAACCGCCGTCCCAGCGAACGGCCGGCGACGCCACCCGGCCCGGCATATCCACCCTCCACACAACGTCGAGGTTCTCGTCCGCCATCACCACTTCGCCTTCGTAACGGGCGAATAACGTACCGTTTTCTATCCGAAGCGGGTACAAACGACCGGGTCCTGAGTCGGCCCGGGCGATAACTTCTTGTAAGCGGCTTCCGTACAGCGCGACCTCGCCGGTAACGTAAACCAACAGGACGCCCTCCGGGGCGTCGTAAACGGCATCCACTGTTGTATCGGTTTTAACTTTCTCGATTAACGTCCCATCCGGACCGAACAGGACAGCGAAATCTCCCGAGCCGACGACGACGCCTCCGGGCACCGCCGCCGGCGCCGTAGCGTGGTCGTCGAGCCCGGCAGACCATAGACGCTTACCCTTAACCGCATCCAAACAGACCAATTTGTTCTCCGGATGTAAAACGGTAACGTATACTCGTCCTTCGGCCGCCGTCGGCGCAAACGTAAGCGGCGCCTTGAAGCGGACGTCCCACAGCTTATCGCCGGTCTCGCCGTCGAACGCACGAAGGTGCTTGTCAGCCGAAGCGATTATTACGGTCCCGTCGTAATAGACGGGCGATGCGGCAGCAGCGTGTACGTCGGCTTCCCACGCTATTCCGGCCGGTCGGTCCGCAGTGTCAGCAAAAGCCGACACCGAAAGAACGGTTACGGCGACAATAATAACGCCGCGTAGATATCGGAACCAGCCGTGGTAACTTCTTTGATTTTTCGGTTGATTAGCCATTTCGTATATGGTATAAACACAAGGAGTTAAGGTCGATGCACGTACTCTGGGCTTTTATTAAGCGGACAACACCATTATAGACGGGGCGCGAGTCGGTCCAGCCGGAAGCGGTCGAAGGACGAAACGGGGTGGAGATCTTGACCAAAAAGGAAATCGGTACCAAAGTAGCGCTGAAGACCGGTATCACCCACAAGAAAGCCGTTGCGATTATAGACCAACTGCTGTCCGAAATAAAGAACAGTCTGGCACGCGGCGAAAAAATCGAAATCCGGGGTTTCGGCGTGTTCAAAATCCGCAACTCGAAGGCCAAAATCGCCCGCAACCTGAAGACAAACTCGGAGATACTCATCGCCCCCACCCGCCGGGTCAAGTTCGTCCCCGGCAAGAAGATGAAGGAACGAGTTAACGAAAGCGATTAATCCCCGCACGCCCTGCCTGTGAATTTATCTCGACGCGTATCTTCTTACCGATCGTTAAAGCCCGAAAGGGCTTTTTATTTTCGTACCATAAGTAAGTATTAGTATGAAAAAGTTACGCCGCCGGTGAGCGTCCGGCCCGGCATCGGGTAGTCGTAAACCGTCTGGTACTTGACGTCGCCCAGGTTCTTAACCGCTAAGTAAGGCTCCACCCCGTAAATCCTCGCCGCTATCCGGGTCCCCACAAGGGTGTAAGGTTTAAGGAACCTCTTTTCGGTCTCGTATGTGTACGGGTCTACGTACGAATATTGGTTTTTCGATACATACCTGACGTTAAACTCATTTATGATCGAAAACGCGCTACCCAACGGTTGTACGTAAGAACACTCCAGGAAAACGCTCGTCCCCGGCCTATAGTCTAAATCTTCCAGCTCTTCGCCCTCGGTCTTCCCCCTTGCTTCCAACAGATGGGTTAACGCCGCCGAAACACCGAGATACGGCGTTTTGATACCAAAAAGGGCCAGCGGCGACGCTCCGCCGCCCAGCTCTATCCCGGATATCAACGCTTCGGCGACGTTCTCGGGTTTAATAAGATACGGATCGTCGGCGTCCGTCACGTTCACAATAAGGTCCGTGTAATCGCTGCGGAAGTAGGTGAACTC
>CBDUXC010000114.1:0-6325 GCA_965371065.1 uncultured bacterium | reverse complement strand
GGGGGTCATGGTTAAACTCTAAGAAAGGGTTTGGTTTTCCTTGTGGACGAAGTTCCGGAACTTCGTCCACATAAAACCGTTCATATTAACTCAGGTAAGTCGTTCAGCCCAAAGAAATTCGTTACGTGGTTATTAATTTTCGCTTCGAAAATCGCTTTATCTCTTTCGCTTATCTCGCGTTTATTCGCCGGCGCAACCCGCTTTCCTTTTCCGCGCATTTCAGAAAAGGTTATTATATCCTGAATAACCTCTCGCGTAAAGGAAGGATTACAGCCGCTTGACCACGTAAACGCTTCGACACCGTGTTTCTTTGGGTTCATCAATATATATCGCTTCAACCTATCAAATTCTTTCTCGTCTCTGACCAAACGGTCATAAAAAGATCGCTGCCACCTGAACTCATCTCCGGGTCGTACTACCCTATTAACGTTCCTCGAAGAGTTACTTTTGAACGAACGCATTATCTCGGACGGATTGACCGAAGATATACGTATTATCATGTGTATATGATCGGGTAGGAGCGCCAGCGTAGTTAACGTGGCGCCTTTAAGTACTAACGTTATAATTAAATCCTTCAGCGAGACGAACCTTAGTACCGGTTCCCCAAAAAAGGGCGCTCGGGCCCTGGCGGCGGTGGTTATGAAGTAACGGCCGCCGGGAACAAATATACTGCGGGGTAGGTTGCGGCGCGTTATGAACTCTTGAGGCATTTATATGTTCCTTGTGGACGAAGTTCCTTAACGTCGCCCGTTAATAAAACCAAGGAGCTTTATAGTTTTCTTTGTGGACCAGGCTCCGGAGCCTCGTCCACATTAATCAGGCTTTGTACGGATATACTAATAGAAATGCCCCAAAGCGTCAATAAAAAATAAATATGATACCGGCGGTTTTAACCGCCGGTGCTTAGTATGCCGAAGGCCGCGATCCCCGGCTTCAGCCGGGGAGCGATAACGCCCATACTACTTTTCGAATGAAAACGTAAAACCTGCGCCCGCGTGGAAGTAATCGGACCTATCGGTTCTTTCCCGGAACAAAGCCTTGTAACCTGCCTCCAAGAAAACGCTTGCGTTTTCCGACGCAGCTATATCCACGCCCAAACCCGCGCCCCACGTAAAGCCGTTCGCGCTATATTTATACCATTCAGGCATATACCCATCGCTAGCCTGGGATTCGTAACGGGCCCGTCTGGAAAGTGCGTAACCGCCGTCAATATATATGTACTGAGATAATAAACCCGACCGTAACGGACCCTTTACGCGAAGAAAGAACGGTATCGCGAAACCGCCGTGGGGGAAGTACTCATAACCCATGCCGCCGCCCACAGATACGTGTCGCCAAAGAGGCCATCCGCAAAAACCCCACGCGCCGAAAGTCTCCATCGCGTCTGTGTCCATCGCTTTATCTTCGCCCGAAAGAAACCCGACCTTGGACGAAAGAGAAACGTTCGTCGCCCTGGCGGTGGGCGTGGCCAGCGGTACGGAAAGCAGCGCGACCGCAACTACCAATATGGGTAAACGCTTCAATATTATCGCCCCCCGTAATCGTGAACCCGTATTAATAAAACAGGGTATGAAACTAACTATACTGTACGGAAAGCTCATAAAACGTTACTGCAAGGTCGTCGATTTCCGCCACCTGCCCGCCAAACTCCACGTTCCAAACCCTTCATTTTTTCCTTGACTACTCAACGGGCGTTGTGTAAAATGGTTATTGATAGTTTAGTTTAAACAGTATAAAATCCAGCGTATGGTCTATAAGCTAATAAACGACGATTGTTTAACTTGGTTCGATAGCCGGGAAGAAAATTCTATAACCGCCGTCATCACGGACCCACCGTTCGGCCTTAAAGAATTCGATCCCGACCAATTAGAGAAGAAAGACAACAACGACGGCGGCATTTGGCGTATACCGCCTACTTTAAACGGCGTTACCCGTTCTCCGCTCCCCAGGTTCACTGCTCTAAATGGTAAGGAACGCGAAACTATATACGATTTTTTCTTGTATTGGGGTACGAAAGTAGAAAGAGTATTGGTACCCGGTGGACACGTTATAATCGCTTCAACGCCTATATTATCTCATATATTACACTACGCTCTCTACTCAGCAGGTTTCGAGAAAAGAGCGGAAATCGTTCGAGTAGTCAAGACTTTACGCGGCGGCGACCGACCTAAAGGAGCCGAAAAAGAGTTCAGCTTCGTATCGAGTATGCCCCGTGGATGTTGGGAATCGTGGGCCGTTTTCAGGAAGGCTTTTACCGGAACGCTAGCCGAGAACTTACGTAAGTGGAAAGCCGGCGGGATTCGAAGGATTAAGGACGACCGACCATTTCAAGACGTGATAGAAGTAGGCGTAACTCCTAAACTGGAAAGGGAGATCGCGCCGCATCCTAGCCTGAAACCCCAGAAACTAATGCGTATATTAGTTTGGATATCCTTACCGTTGGGTGAAGGCGTAATATTAGATCCGTTTGCCGGCGCCGGTTCTACGATAGCAGCGGCAGAAGCACTTGGCATAGACAGCTATGGAATAGAAATTAATAAAGAGTATTTCGATACGGCTGAAAAAGCGGTACCGGCGCTAGCTAAAATCAAAATCCGATTACCGTTCGAAGAAGCGGGAGTACCTACTTTATTCGCCCGATAAACTTATCGTGAAACTTTAAAAACCTTTTCTTGTCCGCGTTCGAACGTGCGACGATATATTTCGGGTTCTGGTAAACGGGGTTCCTCCTTAACTTCAAAACTCCTCCCCGGGTTAAAGAAGCGGTTATCGTACGTCTCGACGCGCCCGAACGCCCGCTGAAACTCCAATCACTCTTCGTCGTGTATGCCGCCAGGACTTGTACGAACTCGGTGGGAAGGAAAACCTGTCGTTCATCGTCCGGTTTGCCCAAGGCATAACGGAATATGAGTATCCAACAGTCCTCCGGGTTATGTCCCTGCCAACCACCCTTTTGCTTGGAAGTCTTTACTTCGATGCCCCTCGACGCTCTCAAAACTGAGTCGCCTTCATAAACGCCGGGTTTGATTAAATCGGGATGCCCGCCGACCTTTAAGTTTCTAATTAAGTTCTTTGAACAATCGGAAAGGTTCTTAACGAGGATTTCACTCAGAAGGCCGCTAAACGAATTACCCAACATAAGGTCTTCTAATCTCGGCACATCTCTCCCTAGTAGGAAATTATTAATACCGTACAATAACCCGTAAGTTTTACGAACCGCGTCAATAACCTCGTCCACCTGCAATCCGTACGGTAACTTGGCGCGGCTGGCGACGAAATCACTTTTAACTGTAGCCCTAAGTACCTTCATAGCTCGCCGCATTCTATCAAACGAGTATAGATTAGCAAGTATTTAAACGGGATACCTCTCGTATTTTTTCCTTGACTACTCAACGGCTGTTGTGTATAATGGTCCCAGAAAGGGTGAGATTATGGAAGAATTAACAAATAGACAGGCCGAGGTACTGGCGCACGTGCGGGAGTTTATAGCCGAGCGCGGGTATCCACCCACTATCCGGGAGCTGGGTGAGAGATTAGGCGGGATGGGCCCCCGGGCCGTCCACGACCACTTGAAGGCGCTGGAGCGCAAGGGCCACATCGCCCGGGAGGAGAGGCGCCCGCGCGCGATAAGCGTCACCGGTATGACCCGGCCGGCCGACACGGTAACGCTGCCGATAGTAGGGAGCATCGCCGCCGGGCCCCCGATTCTTGCGGTGGAGGAACGGGAGGGCGAGCTGGCCGTGGACCGGTCCATGGTCCGGGGCGAGGGCGACTTCCTGCTCCGGGTCAAGGGCGACAGCATGGTCGGCGACCATATCGTAGACGGCGACCTGGTGCTGGTCCGACCCCAGCCGGTGGCCGATAACGGCGCGCTGGTGGCGGCGCTGTTGGGCGACGAGGCCACCGTCAAGCGGCTGGTCCACCTGCCCGACGGCCGTACCGTGCTGCGGGCCGCCAACCCGGCGTACCCGGACATCCCGCTGGACGAGAGCTCGAACGCGACGATCGTCGGCCTGGTCGTGGGCGTTATCAGGCGCTTCGGCGCCTAGTCGCCCGGAACACAAAAAACCGCCCGGAACTGCGGGCGGGAGGTTTTCATGTCGCTAAATTTTTTTCGCCGGAACTACTCAACAGGCGTTGATATGCTGCCGGCAAACCGCCAAGTTATTGGCCGTAATTACCTGGTAATTAAGGACGTTAGTACAGTGATATCGGGAGAAATGAGATGACGGCGATGGAGATAGTCGAGCTGGGCGAATCGGTGCAGGTGGGCGCGGTCTTCGCCGAGAGCGGGCGCCTGCGGCCGGTCTGGTTCGCCTGGCGCGGGCGCCGGATGGCGGTCGAGAAAGTCAACTACGCCTGGCAGGAGCGCGACGGCGGCGTGAAGATATACCACTTCGCCGTGCAGGTGGGCGGCACCGTCTTCGAGATAGCCTTCGACTCGAGCCGCTTCACCTGGCGCATCTTGCGCAGCTACGTGGAGTAGCGCGCGTGCCGGACGCAACCGACCACTATACGGAACCCGGGCGGGGGAAGCTTAAAGCTTTCACCTACCGGGGTCCCTACAACGCGCAGTATGAAATGCGAGAAAAGCGCTATCGAGACGTACAAACGGAACCCTGGCGGGGGCCCGCCAAAGGCACTCACGTATATTACCCATGGGTCCCCCAACCCCGCCGAAAGCACCCCCGCCCGGGCCGACCTATGAATTAAAAACCGTTCTTTGAAAACAATAAATAAAAAACCTAATCCAGGTACCCGAGGCCCCTGAGCTTCGCCTTGCGTTCTTCGTCCAGCCCTATTTCGATCCGGTCGCCGACGGCTTCGGCCTCGGTCGCAGTTAGCTCCGCCCACCTATCCAGGGCAGTTTGCATTCGATCGAACAACTCGGGATCAGGGTCTTGCACGATGTCGTCGGGCCCTTTGTGGATACTGTCGTCTATCATTACGTAAGAGTACTCTTTTTCCCCATCCCGGGTCAACGTATAAGGCCACAGCCGTACCGATTTCATATAGGGATTGTGGGCGGTCTGATCCAGATATACGTATTTACCCGTGTCCGGTACTTCACCACCGGCGGCCGTTTCCATAGCCGGGACCAGGCTCTCCCCGGACATACCGAGCGGTTCGTACGCGCCCACGTAATCGAGTACCGTCGGCATTATATCTACTAAAGACGCCGGATACCCGGAAACACCCGGTTCGACGTCCGGCGTGTAAATTATCATCGGTATCGACATAACCTCGTCGTAATGGGTCCAACAGTGACCGTATCTCCCGTGTTCGTTAAATTCCTCGCCGTGGTCTGCCGTAATAATAATCAACGAATCCTCGAAAAGACCCGCTTCTTCCATAGCTTTAAATACGCGTTTCAGCTCAGCGTCAAGATAACGAACCTCGGCTTCGTATAAGGGAACGTATAGTTCTCGTTCGTTTCCCTCGAAAGTTTCGCTAATCTTCGCGTAATAGTACCCCCTATCCAGCGCCCTTTCGATTAGTTCCGGCTCCCCGTGTATGTATTCCCGCGGCGGCGTTAATGGGTTATGGGGGTCCAAATAGTGAGCCCATAAGAACAACGGCCGTCGACGGTTACTTTCGCCGTACCTACTAAACGCCGAAACCAGTTTATCCGTAAGCCATTTCGTAGTGTCGGGTCTAGGCTTACGCAATAGTTTTAACGTTACATTCCTGAAACGACACATAAAACGGTAAAAGGCGGTTAACTTAAAAGGTACCAGCGCCCCGATATCGCCTTGCTCTACATATACGTCAAAACCACGCCCGAAACCCCGTTCACTATAAAGTAAATTGTTAGCGACGTAACCTTCGGTCCTGTAACCGTGACTCTTAAGCACCTGCGCCAACATAATTATTTCTTCGCTTCCCCTGTGATACAGGTCAACACCGTGGACGCTGGGATAGCGGGACGAGTTCATCGAATACATCGAAGGAACCGTCCAGGGCGACGGTGTACACGCTTCCTCGAACCTAACGGCCTTAGCCGTAAAACCGTCCAGGTTCGGAGTTTCTACGTATCCCAAACCGTAAGCCCCTACCCGGTCCTGCCTTAGCGCGTCGATTGTTATAATAATAACGTTAGGTCCGTCAATACGCGGGTTCTCCGGTATTTTATCGTCCGAGTAAAAAGCCAGAAAAACCAGAAAAACGATAACGAGCGGTACGGCAATTACCGCCGACGGTATATAAAACCCCTTTCTTAATACGAAACGGAAGAACCGCGGAGATTTAATAGTCGAAAATATGGCCAAGATAAAGAATAAGGCAACTAAAACTAAGTTACCTATTAGACTTTCAGCGGAATATG
>CBDUXC010000113.1:0-6417 GCA_965371065.1 uncultured bacterium | reverse complement strand
TGGGCGAAGAAGAGACGAAACTTGGCGACCTGTTGGCGCGCCTGGAAACGAAGGAACGTGAAGTAACCGCGTCCGAAACCGAGTTGCGGAAGTCGAAAACGGTTCTTGAGGAAAGGGAAGGCAGGCTTGACGCGAGAGAAGCCGAGGCCGAAGAGCACGCGCTAAGATTGCGGGACGACGCGTACGGCGAAGCAACGCGGATCGTGAAGGAAGCGCGGCAACAGGCTGCAGCAATAGTAAAAGAACTGAAGGAAGCCGAGGGGTCGCGGGCCGCCGACTCGATACGAACCGAGCTGGCTACGATGGAACGGAACCTGAGAGGAAAAGCGGCGGCCACGGAAACCGGACGTACCGGACGGGCAGGTGGCGGCGTCTTTTCGCCGGGCAATTGGGTAATCGTCCGCGGGACTTCTACAAAAGGGCAGATAGTAGCCGTCGAAGAGGAAAAGAGCCGGGCGACGGTGAAGTTCGGGTCAGTCGCCGCGAACGTCGACCTAGCCGACCTGGAACGTGCGGAAGGCGACAAGAAACCAAAAAGCTTTAAAACGCCCGGGGCGCCGGAAGTATCACCTTCTATCGATCTTATCGGGTCCCGGGTGGAGGAAGCCCTCGTCGAACTCGACAGGTACCTGGACGCCGCGGCGCTCGCGAATTTAAAATCGGTCGAGATAATCCACGGCCACGGTACCGGCGCCCTTCGCGACGGGATACGCCGTTTTCTTAAAACCCACCCAATTATAAAGGAATTCGGTCCCGGTCCCAAAGGAAACGAAGGTGTAACGATAGCCGAATTAAAATAACAAACCGTTGGCCGGGAATATATACCGGGAGATTAAATGGCCGTTCCGTTAATGGACATAGCCGCCGAGTACCGTTCGATAAAGGACGAAATCGACGAAGCCCTGTTGGAGTTCCTGGGGTCCGGGAAATACGTACTCGGCCCGTACGTCGAACGCTTTGAAGAAGAGTTCGCCGAATACCTGGGTGTTGAGTACTGCGTAGGCGTTTCATCGGGGACCGACGCGCTCCTCATATCCTTAAGGGCTCTTGGGGTAGGCGAAGGCGACGAAGTTATAACGACGCCCTTCACGTTCGTCGCGTCGGCGGACGTTATCGTACGTCTGGGCGCGCGACCGGTCTTCGTGGACGTGGAGCCGGATACTCTGAACATAAACGCCGACGCGGTCAAAGACGCGGTAGCGACCGAAACGGCGGCGATATTGCCGGTACATCTGTACGGGATGCCGTGCGACCTTGCGAGACTCGGCGAGATCGCGGCCGAAACCGGCGTATCGATCGTCGAAGACGCGGCGCAAGCGGCGGGTTCTAAGTACGCCAGACGCTTAGTGGGAACGTTTGGGAAAGTCGGCTGTTTCAGCTTCTTCCCGACCAAGAATCTGGGCGCGTACGGCGACGGCGGGATAATCGCGACGGACAGCGCTGAATTAGCGGAAGAAGCCAGAGCGCTAAGGGTGCACGGCGCGAGGCGTAAAAACTATCCCGGCGTTATAGGGTATAAAGCCCGGCTAGACGCGATGCAAGCGGCCGTCCTTTCGGTTAAACTAAAATACCTAAACAGTTGGGTTTCGCGGAAACGGGAGCTGATAAACGCTTATCGGGAGCGGCTCGCCGGCGTCGCCGGCGTTACACTTCTGACGGAGCCGGAAGGCCGCGAACCGGCGAACCACCAGTTTACGGTACGGGCCGAACGCCGGGACGAGCTTAAAGAATACTTACAGGGTCGCGATATCGGCTGCGCCGTTTACTACCCGATACCCGTACACCTTACCGAGGCTTTCGGTTTTCTCGGCTACAGACCGGGTGATTTTCCGGAAGCCGAAAAAGCCGCGTCCGAAGTAGTATCGCTGCCGCTGTTTTCACAGATGACCGACGGGCAATTGGATACGGTTTGTTCCGCCGTCGAGGAGTTTTACGTTGGATAAGATAATGCTGGTCGTGGGGGCCCGGCCCCAATTCATCAAGGCCGCCCCGGTAGTCGAGCAGGAACTCGACGGGCATGAATGGCTACTCGTCCATACGGGTCAACATTACGACTATCGGATGTCGCGGGTGTTTTTCGAGGAGCTCTCTATACCTACGCCGGACCGGCAACTAGAGGTCGGTCCAATGGCGCCGGCCCCACAGGTCGCCAAGATGATTGAACGGTTATGGGAAGTAGTTCAGGAAGATAAACCGGCCGTATGCGCCGTTTTCGGCGACACCAACTCGACTCTTGCCGGGGCCCTGGCCACCGACCTGGCGGGGATCCCGCTGGCTCACGTCGAAGCGGGACTTCGGTCCGGCGATATGAAGATGCCGGAGGAGCGGAACAGGGTAATCACCGACCGATTGTCGGACGTGCTGTTCGTACCCCACAAGCGGGCGGCGGATACGCTTAAAACCGAAAACGTCGCCGGCAAGATAATCGAGGTGGGCGATACGATGTACGAAACGGCGTTGAAAGCGATGCCGTTGGCCGAAGACGTTAAACGCCTTTCGCCTTTCGGCATGGAACGCGGCGAGTACGTGCTCGTAACGTGCCACCGCCAGGCCACCGTGGACGACGCCGGCGAGCTTGGAAAAGTCGTCGAAACGCTATTCGACATCTCGCTCCCCGTGGTATTCCCGGTGCACCCGAGGACCGAGAAGCGGTTACACGAATTCGGCCTATGGGACCGGTTGGCCGAGCACGAAAACGTTACCATAACCGAACCCGCCGGGTATATTACCACGCTTGCCTTAATTTATAACGCGGCGGCCGTAATAACCGACTCGGGCGGGATACAGCGAGAAGCGTATCTTTACGACGTCCCGACCGTTACTTTGAGGGACGTAACCGAATGGACCGAAACCGTCGACGGCGGCGGAAACGTCCTGGCGGGTTCCGACCCCAAAGCGATTAAATCGGCGGTTCAAAAAGCTATCGACCGACCTATTAACGACCGCCGCGTTCGCCGCGAACTGGTCGGCGATCCGAAACCAAGCAAGCGTATCGCCGACGCGCTTGGTAAGTTAGCAAGTCAACAGAGAAGCGATTAGTAATTAATAACAACCCGTCATTACGGACCAGATTAAAGATACCGTGGCGATCGATGACATAGACGAAGCACGGAAGCTAGCCGACGAATTAGTCGGTGAAATGGTGGCGGCGATCGACGGCGACGCGTTGGACGAAGCACGAGGTATGGGCTTAGCGGCGTCTATGTTCAGTACTGAAATAGAAGAATATCGTACGAAGTTCAACGCGGCGGTCTCGGCCGATATCGCCGAACAAGAACTGTTCGACATAGCGGTCGCAAAGGCTCTACGATAGGCGTATTTACCGGCTTTCAAACTATGTCGCTGGCAAAAAAAGCTTTCAGGGGTTTTACCTTAAATACGGCGTCCCGTTTGGTCGAGTTCGGGCTTACGTTTACTATTTCGATAATTTTGACCCGCTCTTTAGGCCCGGACCTATTCGGGAAATACGCTATAGTAATGACCTTCTGCGGGTTGTTCGCCCTGCTCGCGAATTTCGGATTCGAAGAAACCCTCAACGCTTTAATTCCCAAGAACTCAGGCGATAAAATAAAACAATCTTCTCTATTTACATCGCTTTTAGCCTTTCGAATTACCATCCTGACAGTTATCGCCGGCTTAGCGTTCCTACTCTCGGACCCGATCAGCGTCGTTATGAACAACCCGGGGCTTGGCGAACTCGTACGACTGGCGGTACCGTTCATATTCGTTGCTAATATAAACGCGCTGTTTATATTTTTATTAACCGGGTTGTTCAGATTCGGAACGTTAGCTTTCACGAAAGTCCTTAGCCTAATCCTTCAGTTAATCGGTATTTCCGCGGTTCTCGCGTCAGGGGGCGGCGTTGTCGGTGTAATCATTGTCCTTTTTATAACGAACTCGACCCTTTTACTTATATACGTTTATGTGGGACGCAGTTATATTAATTTACGGCCGCGCGGCGTACCCGTCGTCCCCGCACTATCGTTCGGCGCGACGGTCTGGTTAACGAACCTGGTTACCTTCGCGTTAGGCAAACAGAGTGACATACTACTACTGGGACTCTTCCGTGTCGCCGAAGCGCAAATCGGTTATTACGAAATAGCATACAGATCTGTAAACACTATCAACATGCTCTTGATAAGCGGGTTCATCGGCGTTACGTTAGCGTCTTTCGCCGAAGCTTCGGGCAAGAACAAAACGGTACTGGGCGACGCGTGGCAATTGACGGTAAAAGCTTACGGCGCGATAGCGCTGCCTATAATCCTGTTCTCGATAATCCACGCGCGAGCCATAATCGTTGGGGTATTCTCCGAAGCTTACGGACCGGCGGTAATCCTTTTTCAAACGTACGCGTCGTTTATGTTATTCACTAAACTGCTAGGCGGTGGCAACCATATAACCGTACTATACGCGACGGGGCGCCAAAAGATAGTTCTCGCCGTAAGGTTCGCGGCGGGAACCGGAAACGTAGCACTAAACCTGTTCCTAATCCCGTGGTTAGGAGCATTAGGAGCGTTAATCGCGACGGGGGTTTCACAGTTACTCGTTGTAATTATCGAACTCGTGGCCGTAAAACGTTTCGTTATTCGCGCGGCGTTCCCGATTCGGTTTAACGTTTCGTTAATATCGGCCTGTCTCCTCGGCCTACTACCGGGTTTAGTTATTAAGCCGTCCGCTTTGTGGGAGGTTGCGGCCGCCGGCGTTTTATATTACGTTACGATAATAACCGTACTATACTTACTAAAACCGCTCAGCGATAAGGACCGGACGTTGTTAACGGAAATCAATCCGCTAATCGGTAAGTTCGTAAAGCGTTTTTCCGCAACTCGTCGTGTAACGAACAAACGGGTATAAAAGCGGCGAATCCAACTATGGCCGATATAATACCGGATATCACAAGCGTAGAAAGAAAACCCGTAACGGGGTGGAAACCCTTAATTATAGGGGTCGTCTGTGCCGGGGTTGTGTTTATTATATTTATCGCTATTACGAATATATTATCTTACCATTATAGGTTATACTTGTTTATCGCTCTCATCCCGATTACCGTATTCCTATTTCGTTCCTACATACCCACGCTGCTTACCTTATATATACTAATGCTACTCGTACGTAGCGCCAGGTTCGAGATCGGCGGAACGTTGTTCCACGCTTTGGACTTCTTTATTTTTGGACTTCTTTTCGCTTTCGTCGGAACTCAAACCTTATCGGGCAAAAAAGAATGGCGGTATTCCGGATTTAATAAATATGTGTACTTTTTCATCGGTGCTTGTTTGATGGGTACGGTACAGGGTTTACTTGTGGGAAGTCTCCCTATTAACGTTTTCCACGAGACCATTTATTATACACTATATACGGGACTCTTCTTTATCGTCTTCAACTCTATGGCCAACAAGTCCGAAATCCGGTTCTTTATTTGGCTCTTCCTGGTATTTGCTTTCCTTATGTGCGTCTGGGGCGTTTTCGAATATCTGAGAGAGACCGGCTACATGGGTTTTATACAATACAGAGTTAGGATGCGTGTGAGCGCGACTCTAGGAAACGCGAACGTTTACGCCGGTTTTCTTGAGATAATTATCCCGTTGTCGATATGTCTTATGCTGGTAGAAAAAAGACGCGGTATGAAAGCGTTCTTAATAGCGTTAATCGCACTTGGATACATCAACTTATTCATGACTTTTTCGCGAGGCGGGTTTATATCAGGTTTAATATCACTTTTTATTATCCTTTTCTTCCGCGTAAAAAAGAAAGCGTATTCGTTCATCGTCTTGGGTTTCACAATTATCATCATTTTAGCCGCGTCGGCGTTCATAACACGGCAACTCGTGATATTTAACGTCGAAACGGCCGTTGAGGAAGGTTCGGTTATCGCCCGGGTTCTCAGTTATACCGGGAACTTACGAACCATCGTTGAAAACCCGGTATTCGGTATCGGCTGGGGGGCGAGGTTCGGATATGTACCTTATGGATATTACGAACCTTCATATCACGTTATATACTTCTTCGGCCACGGCAACAGTACGTTCTTCGATATATTTACGCACCTCGGTACAGTCGGCCTCTTAGCTTACTACGCGATGATTTTCACTTTAATCGTCAACTTGTACCGGCAAGCCAAAGCCATATCCGACCCGGAAGCGGCCGCCTTACCCTGGGGGCTGTTCGCCGGGTTCTCCGGGTTGACGTTCCACCTGCTATTCGACGGGTTTATTAGATGGCCCAGGATGGGATCGGTATTCTGGATTTTTACCGGTTTGGCTTTCGCGAATTGGTACTTATTTTCGAAACAAAAGGCGACACCGGGATAATAAACCAATCTTCTCTTTACGTGTAAATCCTAACCTATAAAAATACCATCCGCTTGTACGGGCCGCCGTAAGATAACGTTAAATTTAGTCTACGTAACCTAATTCCTTT
>CBDUXC010000112.1:0-6500 GCA_965371065.1 uncultured bacterium | reverse complement strand
TATATGTAGCCGTTTTCAAAACGGCCGACGAAGAAAAATCGGCGAACCTATCGGTCCGCCGCGGTTCTTTGATAACTTATCGGGCTTTCGCTTAACTTCGGCGCAGGGCCTCTCTCGAGACCTTTATCGCGCAGAGGTCGGAGCACATCGTGCAAGTCTCGGTGGATACGGTCGGGATGTCGCCTGACCTACGCTTCTCGGCTTCGTCCGGGTCTATCGCCAGGTCGATCTGGCGGCGCCAATCCAGTTCGGCGCGCGCTTCAGCCATCTCTCGGTCGTACTCCGCAGCCCCCGGTACGCCCTTTACGACGTCGCCGGTATGAGCGGCGATGCGGGCGCTCATTACGCCCAGGCGTACGTCTTCGAGGGTAGGCAGGCAAAGGTGCTCGGCGGGCGTAACGTAACACAGGAAGTCGGCGCCGGCGGCCGCCGCAATCGCGCCGCCTATAGCAGCCGTAATGTGGTCGTACCCCGGCGCGACGTCGGTAACGAGCGGGCCAAGGACGTAGAAGGGTGCTCCGCCGCACAGGTTTTTCTGGATGCGGACATTTTCGGCGACTTCATCCAACGGGATGTGCCCGGGGCCTTCTATCATCACCTGGATCCCCGCGTCCCGGGCTCGGTCGGTCAGTTCGCCCAGGAGAACGAGTTCCGATACCTGGCCGCGGTCGGTGGCGTCGGCTAGGCAGCCTGGCCTGAGGCCGTCGCCCAAAGAGAGGGTAACGTCGTGCTCAACGCATATCTCGACGAGCCGGTCGAACTGTTCGTAAAGGGGGTTTTCGGCGTCGTTACGCGCCATCCAATCGGCAAGCAAAGCGCCGCCGCGGCTAACGATACCGAGGACGCGGCCTTCGTTCTTGAGCCGTTCGACCGAATCCCGGGTTACGCCGCAGTGGACGGTAACGAACGAAACGCCTTCTTCGGCGTGCCCCTGGATTATTCCGAATATGTCGTCGGGCTTAATCTCATAGAAACTCCGACCGTCGTCGTCGGCCGCGCTGGCGGCTTCGTAAATCGGAACGGTACCGAGGGGCAGCCGGATAGCGCGGAGTATTTTTCCGCGTATCACGTCGAGGTCGCCGCCGGTGGAAAGGTCCATTACCGCGTCGGCGCCGGCTTCTTCGGCGACCCGCGCTTTGCAAACTTCCGTCTCGACGTCTGCTCGGTCGCGGCTGGTGCCGACGTTGGCGTTTACCTTGGTCCTGAGCTTTTCGCCGATAGCGATCGCCCGATAAGAATCGTCCAATTTTTTATTGAAAGGGAGGACGGCGACGCCACACGCTATTTTGTCGGCCAATTCTTCGGGCTTGATGCCCTCTTCGGCGGCCGCTCTCTCCATTTCGGGCGTAATCCGCCCGGCACGGGCGGCTAGTAGTTGAGTCATCAAAAGCTCCTTTTTACATTCGCTTAATAATTCTAATCGAATAAACGCGAAAAGTCAAGGCGCTTAAAATCTAAGACCCGGAGACGTCGGAGATAGCTTTCGTTGACTTGGTATATTCCGTATGGTACGATTTTAAAGTGTTAATCAAGCCCAAAAAATTCTATATATTCGCTGTTATTGGTGCGGCTTTAACGACAGGCGCGTTTATATACGGCTGTGGGTCGGGGACCGGCGACCCCGTCGGTTACGGCGACGAAGACGAACCCGTTTACCGGGTAATTCTTTCGCCCAAGACCGGGTGGCGCGACACCTATTATGACGTTTACGTACCGACGGGGAAGTCACCCAGGCTCGCCGTCGGGTCGTACGCCGGTTTTACGTCCCGGGTATTACTCCGATTCGACCTGGAAGATATACCTAAGATTGTAAGCGTAGAAAATATCACAAACGTCGTATTAAGACTCGCGTACTACCGCGAATCCGGCGAACTGAACGACGCTTCTTACGCATACGGAAACGTTACTATCTCTGTGCACCGCCTTTACACGGATTTCGACGAGGACCGGGCTACGTGGTACAAGGCCCGTCGATACCGGAACTGGACCGAACCGGGAGGCGACTTCGGACCTGTGGTCGGCGAAGGGGTCGTAGGAGACCCTTCGTACCGGCGGGAATATATCCGCCTGGATATCACCGATACGTTTTTCGAGTGGGTGAACAACCCCGACGGGAACCACGGTTTGATGCTGAAAGCTAAAGACGAGGCGATGACCGACGGGATTAAAGAATTTTTCAGTATAGATGAGAGATCGAAAGAGGACGTGCCGCGGTTGGTAATAACCTATATTGATGACGACGGCGTAAAAGCGTACCACGAGGTTATTCCGCAAAAGGACTGTTTTTTGACCCTGGCCGACTCCAAATTCACCGGGGATAGAATTAACGGACATAAAACAGAATTAGAGTTCGGTTCGTTCAACGGTTACGGCCGGCGGCTCCTTGTTTGGTTCGACTTATCGCCGGGGAAGTCCGGGATTCCGGCCGACGCGTCGATTATCCGGGCCCGACTCCGCTTGTTTCATCGGCCGGCGGGCCGCGACGACCGAATCGGTATCGCGGGTTTTCAACTATTAAGCGGGTTTTCCGAAGGCGATACGCAGGACGAACTTGAATTAATACGTTACCACGACAACGAAAAGTACGTGGATAGTGATTATGAAAAGGAGAAACCCGGTTACGTAGACCTTTACATTAACGAACTGCTACAGGAGTGGGTTACGGGGATCAAACCAAACCTGGGTTTGATGATAAAAGCGGGAGACGAAACAAAGGCCGCCGTCTTTCCGACTTTCGCGTCGGCGGATACGGACCACCCGGAAAGGACGCCGTACCTGGAGGTACTTTTTACGTCGCCCACGCCGCCGTGGTTCGACGGACGGGAAGGCACGAGTTCGTCCCGGGGCGACTTCATACCGGCGACGGAGGTAATCGATTGCGGACCGCGCTAGCCATAACGATAATAATTGCAATCGTTTTATTCGGCGCCCAACCCGTGCGTGCGAATAGTATATTTACTGTTGGTACGCCGGGCGAAATCGGGACCGCTACGGACGCCCGCGCAATGGGCATGGGCGGCGCCGGGTTGGCCCTGCTTGACGGCAGCAACGCCAACCTGCTTAATCCGGCGGTCGCCGCGACGTACGATAAAACGATTTTTGACCTGTCTTTCGAACGCAACTACACGGGTTATAAGGTCCCCTACGGTAATAGCGTGAACATATCCTACGACCTGCCGCGGGTCGCCGTCGGCTTACCCTTCTACTGGAATTCGGCGCTCTTTATCGGCCTTACCGAACGTTACGACCAGAACTACCTCGTAACCGCGCCGCTGTACGAAGGTGGCAACCGTATAGGCGTCCGGCGCATAGTGGGGGAAGGCGCGGTGTACGCGATTTCGGGCGGCGGGGCGGTCCGGTTCGGCGAAAAGCTTTACGTGGGAGCGGTGGGGTATTACCACTTCGGCGCGCCAAAGGTCTTGTACCAACACGATTACTACGCCAAGGGATACAGCGATACCGAGGAAACCGTCGAGATGTCGTATCGGGGTTTCGCGATAGGCGCCGGTCTGGGATACCGCTTGACCGAAAAATTCCACTTGGGCGGCTATTTCGAGATACCCCACCAACTGAACGTCGAGGCCGAAGCGTACAACGAGTTCGGGACTATCGAGGATAGTAACCATAAGTTAAGTATGCCGGCCCGCGGGGGCGTCGGAGGCGTGTATCGGCAAAGTGACCGGTGGTTCGTCGCCGGCGACGTTGGTTACGTAGGATGGGGGTCGTTTAAAATAGACGGCGACAATGTTTTACCGACTCGTAACGTAATGTCGTTTAATACGGGGTTCGAGTTCAAGCCTACGACCGAGAAACGAAGTTTCTTCCTTTTCAGACAGCCTTACCGTGTCGGGTTTTTCCGTCGTCCCTGGTACGACGAAACGCGCGGCGCGGCGGCAGAGACCGGTTTTTCAGCCGGTTTCGGTTACCTCTTCCGGGACAATAACGAAAGCCGCATTGACTTCGCGTTCGAGTACGCCAGGCGCGGCGGCCTGGAGGAAAACGGGGTGGAAGAAACTATCTACAATATGTATCTTTCGATAATAGGAATAGAAGCCTGGATAGGTAAGATGGCCGAGGAGGACTAGGGCTGTCCATAATTACGCGAGCGGTTATGGAAGAAGCTCGAGAGGAGTTTAACATATGAGTACGGTAAAATATATCATCGTAACGGCGTTCGTTATATGCTTATCGGCGCCGCTATCGGCCTTTGCTCAGGGCGATGAGACTTTTACGGCCGCGTACGTCAATATGCTGTGGGTGGCCAACGAGTACGAGGGTTTCAGCGAAGCGGTAGCCGAAGCTGAGGATAAAATCGCCGAAGCCCAGGCCGCGGACGAAGCCAAACTGGCGGAATACCAGGCGAAAATAACCGAGTTGACCGAGAAACTGCAAGGCCCGTTGACCGACGAAGCAAGTGCTACGGCAGAAGCCGAAATAGAGCAGGCGTACTGGGAAGCGATGGCTTACAGGGAACAGGCGTTCGCCAACTACGAGATGATCCAGCAGGAAACCCTTGAACCGGTCTATAAAGATATCTACGAAAAGGTCGCCGAGATAGCCGACGAAGAAAACTACGACGTCGTTTTCGATTACGAGATGCTCCTTTTCGTCAACGAGGACTTTACCGACATTACCGAGCAGGTCGTAACCGAACTGAACGAGGAACTGGGCGTCGGCGGGCAATAAGCTTATGGCCAAGTATACGCTGGAAGAGATTGCGGCGGCCGTCGGCGGGACAGTGGAAGGGGACCAGTCGGCGGTCGTTTCGGGCTTAAACGGTATTGAGGAAGCCGGGCCGGAAGATATTACGTTCGTAGCCAACCCGAAGTACGTACCTCTCCTTAAGGCCACGAAAGCCGGCGGCGTTATTCTCGGCGAGGGCGTGGAAGCGCCGGGTTTGAACGTGGTGCGGGTCGCCGAGGCGTACGCGGCCTTCGCGAAGGTACTGGCGATGTTCGCGCCGGAGCCGGCTTTACCGGAAGGCGTAAGCGACCTGGCATATATCGCCGACGAGGCCGAGGTAGCCGATAGCGCCGCCGTCGGCCCGTTCGCGGTGATAGACGCCGGCGCGAAGGTGGGGGCGCGGACCGCCGTCTGTTCGGGCGCGTACGTCGGGCGCGGTTCGTCGGTAGGGGAAGATTGTATCATCTACCCGAACGCAACCATCCGCGAGCGCGTAACAGTCGGTGACCGGGCCATAATACACCCTAACGCGGTCGTGGGAAGCGACGGCTTCGGCTTCGCTACTGTAGAGGGCGTCCACCGTAAAGTGCCCCAGATAGGAACGGTCGTCGTGGGGAACGACGTGGAGATAGGGGCCGGCACCACGATAGACCGGGGGACCATGGGCGCGACGGTAATAGGCGACGGCTGCAAAATCGACAATCTGGTTCAAATCGCTCATAACGTAACACTTGGGAAAGGCACGATACTCGCCGCTCAGGTGGGCATCGCCGGCAGCACGAAGGTGGGCGATTATGTCGTGATGGGGGGACAGGTGGGCCTGATCGGCCACATAGAAATAGGCGACCGGGTACAGATCGCCGCCAAGTCCGGCATCCCCAAGTCGATACCGCCGGACGAGATCTGGTTCGGTTATCCCGCCCGCCCGATAATGGAGACCAAACGGACTGAAGTTTATATAAAACGACTGGGCGACCTTTTTGGCCGGGTTAAAGCACTCGAGAAAAAACTTGAAGAGAAGGATTAACCCCGGCACTTTAAACGTCTTAATTTATGCGCCTTATGCGGCAGACCACTGTAAAAGGAACTGAACGGATCGAGGGCATCGGCCTACACACCGGCGTCCCGTCGTCGGTTACGTTCAAACCAGCCGAAGCCGGGACCGGCGTAATCTTCGAGCGGACCGACCTCGACGGAAAACCGCGGGTCCGGTCGAGCCTGGAGAACGTCATCGGCCACAGCCGTGGGACGACGATCGCCGAGAACGGAACCGAAGTCCACACTGTGGAGCATCTACTCGCCGTGACCACGGGTCTGGGGCTGGATAACCTATTAGTCGAGATAGAGGGGCCGGAGCCGCCGGCTTGCGACGGGAGTTCCGCCGTATTCGCCCAGGCGCTCGAGGGCTGCGGAATCGTCGAGTTGGACGCCGAGCGGCGGTTCGTAGCGCCGGACGAGCCGGTCTTTTATCGACACAACAACGCCGAGATGACGCTCGTCCCCGAAGACGACCTGCGCATATCCTTTACTATCAAATTCGACCATCCGATACTTAAGTCCCAGTTTAAATCTTTCCAGGTCGGCGACAACGACACGTTCGTCAAAGAAATCGCGCCGGCGCGGACCTTCGCCCTGGAGCGGGAGATCGAAATGCTTCGTGAAGCCGGCCTTATTAAGGGCGGCAGTCTCGAGAACGCTGTGGTCATCGGGCCGAACGGCGTAATCAACCCCGAGGGGTTGCGCTTCGAGGACGAACCCGTACGCCACAAGATCCTGGACCTACTGGGTGACCTTGCGCTGCTTGGGTTTGCGCTAAG
>CBDUXC010000111.1:0-6504 GCA_965371065.1 uncultured bacterium | reverse complement strand
GTTCGCGAAGTTTATGACCGAAGAACCTAGTTGGGTAGAGGAGAGGGTTATCAGAGAGGAGTTCTTTAGAGGGTTCACTAAGCCGGATGATATTGATAAAATTGATGACGGAAAATTAAGGGAACTAATCCTTACGTTATGGTCTTTTAACGCTTGGGGTAATAAGGATTATATTCTTGGCGAAATGTTAAAGAGTGGATTGAGTGAAATCAAATTAAAACTGAAAATACTCTTGTTTAGTGATGATCCAATAGAGAAAAGATTTGAAGAAGCAAAAGAGATCAGGATGATGGGGGCGGGTGTCGTATCGGAGATATTAAACTCGGTTGATCCTTACAAATATGCTATATGGAACAAGCCTGCTAGGGAAGGTTTAATTAAGCTCGGAGTTGATGAAAACCTGTTCCCTAAGTCGTTACAAATTAGCGGAAAACAATATGCGGACTATCTAAAAGTCGTATATACTGTTAGAGACATAATGGTGGAATTTGGCGAGGAGTTTAGAGACCTAACTCACCTAGACTTTTTTTTGTTTTACTTATTTTTGCAAGAGCCCTCTGAAGTAAAACCTCCTTCAAGAGGGGAAGAAGATTTTGATCATAATGAAGCTATCGGTCTTCTGCTTGAGTTAGGGGACGGTTTAGGATTCGATGTTGACCGAGAGTATTCAGTATCATCGGGGTGTAGGATAGATGCTATCTGGAAAACAAGGATAGCGAATCTAGGAACGATTTCTTACGCTTTCGAAGTGCATAGAAAAGGTAGTAGAGATTCAGCTATACTAAATCTACAAAGGGTCAGGTCAGATAGGTCTATCCAGAAAGTAATAATAGTTTCTACGGCAGAAGAGATATCCAAATTTAAGGAGATGATTAAGACTTTGGACGAGAGTTTTCGTAAGTCGGTGAACTACTTCGAGGTTAATGAGCTTTATAAAGCAATGGATAATTTAAACGCGTTGAGGGATATCCTTAACAAAATAGGTTTGATGGCCACGGAAACAACGCTTGGTTAGTTTTAGTAGCTTTGCCTACGTAGTTCAACAAGACCACTTGTTAAAATTAGTAGATGAGATACTTGACCCCCACAAACGTTTAGCGTCTGTTAAGTCCGACTCGGATAAATCTAGTATTGAAAGAGCTATCGAAACCACAGATAAGAAGATAGACAAACTAGTGTATGAATTATACGCGTTGACGGAGAAAAGGATAAGGCTAACGGAGTAGAAGGTTAAAAACGAAAGGAGATTTCGATTATGGTAGGCGCAGGGGAGATTTCGGTTGGCGCATTAGTATTGAAATCTATATATAAGATGTACAAATACAAAGATGATACTTTAGCTGCGTTAAAGGGTGTTGATAAATTCGATTATATCATCGGTAAGGTTATTCGCGACGTAGCGGAGGAGGAGGCTCACCGTAAACCGTTGGATTTGATAATGGAGTTCTTGGAGACGCCTGAAATAGCCGAATTAATCGATGATGCAGCGAAAATGAAATTGACAGACGAAAAAGTAAATGAACGTTTGGGTGCTATTGAAGGTATAAGTAAGGATATATTGTCGGAAATCATCCGAAGGGCTCAGGAAAAGATAAAGCCGAGGTTGAGTGATGGCGAGACATTATCGCTCGAAAGCTTGGCGGGTATTGCGGAGAACGTAAAAACTGGGTTCGATAACGTATTTTTTGCAAACGCTAAACGTGATTCAATATTAACAACTAGGCTTGATGAAATAGAAGGCAGTTTAGAACAATTAAAGGAGAACTTCGATGAAAAGGATGTAGAAATCATAACTTCTATTTTGGATAAGGCTAAACGTTATATAGATTCTAGTGATTACGAATTGGCCGAGGTAGCACTAATGCAACTTGACGAGTTTTCTGACCAAATAGCAAGTGCGGATATAAGTATCTATTCTAACTACTGGGGTTGCGTCTATCTAGGGTTAAATAATTCTTTCGCGAGTATAGCATATTTTAGGAAAGCTATCGAGACAGGAGATGAGCCGAAATACAGAATAAACTTGTTAAATGCTTTAGTAGCAAGTCGTTTGACGGATAATCTAAAAGAAGCGGAAAGTATGTTTACCGGAATACCCGAAGAGGAGAGAAATGCTTCGTACTATAATGCTAAGGGTAATTATTACTTATATACTAAAGAGAGAGATAACGCTTATAAAACGTTGATGAAAGCTTTAGAACTCGAACCAGACCTTATCCACGCGCGGTTGAATCTATGCAACCTGTATTTGGATTTCAGGGAGTTCGAAGAATACGAAGCAGAAATGCCAAAGATCGCAGACGTTATTAGTTGCGATGGTTTAACTAGAGAACTTACGTATCACTATTATTCTACGAGGGCTAGATACTATATAATGAAAATCCTAGAGTCCGGTTTTTATAACATAAAAGACCCGGATAAGGGTTACGTAACTACTACGACATTAGACGTTCCAGATGAATTGAAGGGTTATGCGCGTAACGCGTTAAGGGAATACGAACGCGCTTCGCACGAAGCTTAAAGGCATGAAATGATAGAGATAGCCTTAAAAAAATCTTTCTGTTACGTGGTATTACAACAATTCCGAAATGCGATGAACTTAATAGAGCTACTAATGAAAGAGGAATTGCCGGAAGAACATAAAACCGTTCTTTACACTAATTTGGGGAACATATACTTGGCGTTGGGAGATTTCGGAAAAGCAGAGGATACGTTTAGGAAGAAGATTGGTGAATTCGGAGAAACAAGCGATGATTTATTCTTTCTTGCGAGGTCAATACTGGGTTTAAGCCCTCGACGAAGGGATTTTCAAATCCCGCCAGCGGTAAGGGTTACGGAAGCGATTAGTATATACGAAAGGTTATTAGAGAAAGACAAAACGGATGAAATTATATTATGTGATTTAGGTATATCTTACCTAGTACTGGGAAGATACGAAGAAGCGATTGAGATTTTCAAGGGTTTAAAAGATGACGAGATAAGGTTAAAGAATTTAGGTAGTGCTTATTTATCAAAGAAAGACTATGGAAACGCTATAAAGTGTTTTTCGGAATTTACGGAACTTTTCCCTCACGAGCCGACAGGGTATTGGGCGTTAGGAGAAGCGTTAGGCTCACACATCCTTACCTCGGGCGATACTGAAAGGTTAAATGAGGCTATTAAGCACCTCGAAGCGTTGAAGGAAAGCGAACCAGCAGCTTACCGGCAATTAGAAATACTATGTGACCTATATTTGCTAAAGGAGGATTATAAGAACGCTCTAGAGCTAACACTCATATTAATAGATAGTGGTTACTTTACGGGAATAGAATTATTAAGGCTGAAGCATAATAAGGTATGGTTTAATTATACGATATATGGGTTAATTACTCCTATGTAGTACTCAGGAATTATCGGGAATCATAAAATTGTATTAATAACAATACTAAAGGTCAATCTATAAGCGCTTGGTAAATAAACAGCGATGGGTTTAGTTAAATCGGATTAGAAGTCCTTTGTTCTATTTAACTGAGCTAAGGGCGCGAAGTGTGGGTAATGATAACCCCTTATACTTGCCAAGTCAACCCCCCCAATAATCCCCCTTGATAATTCTCCGTCCCGTCGGTAAAATGGCCTGGCCGATGGGGCGACGGTTTGAAGAAGGATAAGACAAGATACTTCGTGGCGGTGCTCGACGCGCTCGTCGTCGCGGCGGCCTGGTGCGCCGCCTGGGCGATACGCTGGCCGATACTCGAGCACATCCCGTACCCGTATCATACGTTTACCCTCTACCTGAAGGCCGTACCGGCCGTCGTCGTCATCTGGATCGTCGTGGCGCGGGTCGCCGGGCTGTACCCCGCGTCGCCCGGCATCTACCGTATCGACGAGCTGAGACGGGTCCTCGCCGCGAGCTTTATCGCCTTCATCACGACCCTCGCGGCGGTTATATACTTCCGCCAGTACGACTTCGCCCGGTGGGTCGTCTTCATAACCGCGTTCCTCGGCGGGTTCGGCCTGTACTTCAACCGGAAACTGATGAGCCGCATCAGACACGCCTTCTACAACCGGGGTATCGGGCGGAAGCGAATACTCATCTACGGCGCCGGCGTAACCGGGACGTCGCTGGCACGCCGGGTCGCCGAGAGCCCGTGGGCCGGCCTCGAGGTCGTCGGCTTCCTGGACGACGACAAGGGCAAGGTCGACTTGGTCCTCGACGGCGTACGCATCCTCGGGACCGGCGCGGATATCAACCGCGTCATAGACGAGGAGAAGGTCTCGGACGTTTACCTTGCGATTCCGTCGTTCACCGGGCAGGATATTATTCAGGTAATTGAGCGAACCGAGAACCGCCGCGTCGCGTTCAAGGTAGTGTCGAACCTGTTCGCGTCCTTGACCGGGCCGGTCAACGTCGAGGAAATACCGGGTTTACCGATAATTGACATCAAGAGCACGGAACTCCGGGCGTTCCAGTGGTTTATGAAGGAGTTCCTGGACAAGACCTGCGCCGTGATTTTGATGCTGTTGTTTCTGCCCGTCTGGGCGGTTATCGCCGTCGGGATAAAGCTCGACTCGAAGGGGCCGGTGCTCTTCCGCCAGCGGCGGGTCGGGCTGAACGGGCGCGAGTTCAATATGTACAAGTTCCGGACAATGTACGCGACGGTCCCCAAGTACCAGGAAGCGCCGGCCGGCGAGGACGACGTTCGGGTCACGCGGTTCGGGAAGATACTACGGAAGCTGGCCCTGGACGAGACGCCCCAGCTCATAAACGTACTGCAGGGCAAGCTGAGCATCGTCGGTCCGCGGCCGGAGATGCCGTTCGTCGTCGCGAAGTACGACGACTGGCAGCGGCGCCGGCTCTCGGTCCGCCCGGGCATCACCGGGCTCTGGCAGATAATCGGTCGTAAGGACCTGCCGATGCACGAGAACCTGGACTACGACTTCTACTACATCCAGAACCAGTCGCCCCTCCTCGACCTCGTGATAATACTCAAGACGGTCCCGATAATATTCTTCCGGCGTCCGCCTTATTAGCGCTATGGCTATCAAAATCGTATTCTTCGGTTCTCCCGAGTTCGCGCTGCCGAGCCTGGCGGCGCTCGCGAAAGACCCGGCGTTCGAGGTTCTCGCGGTCCTCACGAACCCGGACCGGCCGGCCGGCCGCGGGATGGACCTGCGGCCGACGCCGGTGAAGGCGTTCGCCGTCGAGAAAGGAATCCCCGTCTATGAAACGCCCGACCTGTCCGAAGAGTCCTGCGCGGACGCTTACCTGGTGCTGCGGCGGGCCGACGTAAACACGGTAGTCGCGACCAGCCACTTCGTCCCCAGGTGGCTTCGTGAGCTTCCGCCGTTCGGGTCGGTGAACCTGCACCCGTCGCTGCTTCCCCGGTGGCGGGGCGCCGCGCCCGTCCAGCACGCCCTGATGGCCGGCGATAGAGTTACGGGCGTAACGATAATCCGCATCGTCAAGGAGATGGACGCCGGGCCGGTCCTGGCGCAGGTGGAGGAGCCGATTGCCGACGACGATACATACGGGGCCCTCACCGAAAGGCTGTCGAAGCTGGGCGCGGCGTTGCTCGTCGAGACGCTCAAGGGGCTGGAGAAGGGGACGGTAGCGGCGCGGGAGCAGGCCGGCGAAGTTACGTACGCGCCGAAACTTAAGGCCGACGACCGGCGGCTCGATTGGTCCAGGCCGGCCGACGAACTGGACCGGCAAGTCCGCGGGCTTTACCCGAAGCCGGGCGCTTTCTTCGAGTTTGAAAGTACCCGGGTCCAGGTATTAAAGGCGACTGTGGACGGTAAAGCTTTTACGAGTGAACCGGGGCGCGTCTCCGGAGTTACAGAAACTGAAGTAATCGTCGAGTGCGGCGTCGGGCATCTTACGTTAGTTGAAGTAAAGCCCGCCGGAAAGGGTGAGATGAGCGCCGGCGCCTTCGCCCGGGGGCGCCGCGTCAAAATCGGAAGCGGATTCAAATAAACGGTAAGCGAGGAGTGCAGGTATGGTATATTTCGACGAACCGGGTCCGAAAAACACGGACGCTACCCTGGATGTCGCCGTGGCCGCGTGTAAGGAACGCGGGATAAAGCATCTCGTCGTAGCTTCGACGGTGGGCGCGACGGCCGAGAAAGCGACCGAGCTGGTGAAAGGAACGGACGTCCGCGTAATCGCGGTTACCCACAACACCGGCTTCCGGGACCCGGGCGTACAGCAGTTCGACCCGGAGATTAAAGCGAAGGTCGAGGAGGCCGGCGGCGCGGTCTACACCGGTACGATGGTAACACGCGGTCTCGGGCACGCGATCCGGTCGTCCACCGGCGGTTCCGACGAGCTAATAGTCGCGAACACGCTGCGGATGTTCGGCGAGGGTATGAAGGTCGTGGTCGAAATAGTCGCGATGGCGTCGGACGCGGGGTTGGTCCCGCCCGAAGACGTTGTGGCCGTCGCAGGAACGAATCGGGGGGCGGACACGGCGGTTGTTATCTCGGCGATGCCGTCTAACCGGTTCTTCGAGATGAGGATCCGGGAGG
>CBDUXC010000110.1:0-6531 GCA_965371065.1 uncultured bacterium | reverse complement strand
CCCGGCCAGCAGCGTTTCGGATTCCGCGCCCGTGTCGAACAGACGCGCGAACGGATAAACGAGCGGTTGGCCGAGATATCGAGGCGCCAGGAAGAAATGGCCGCGTCCGTCGGTTCCGGTATCAGGAAGGCCGCTCGCGACGTCGAGGAGTTCAACCGGAAGATGGAGCGGGACACGAGCCGGGCGCTGGCCGGTATGATAGCGGGGACGAAAAGCGCCGCGAACGCGATGCGCGGGATATGGCAAAACTTCCTCTCGTTCTTCTTGAACAGGATTATAAAACAGATGAACCAGGCGCTGGGCGGTCTCGTCGGCGGGGGAGGCGGCGGGTTCTTCGGCGGTCTTCTCGGGCTCTTCGGGCTCCAGGAAGGCGGCTTGGTCAGAGGAACCCGCGAGGGTCGGCTGTTCGTCCTGGGCGAGAACTTTACGGACGAGTTGGTCGTCCCTCTGTCGAAGCTCGCCGCCGGTTACTCGGGAGGAGGGCAGGGGGAACTCGAAGTTAAACCACAGGTGAGTGTTTTTCCCCGGTTCGTTATCGAGAACAACGCGCCCCTGGACGCCGAAATGCGGATTTACGAGATGGCGGAGACCGGGCGCCGCCTGGTGGCCGCGACCGGTCTGGTCGCGGGGCCGGAGAATAAATGACGGAAGATACAAAGAAAAGCGTCAGGGTTTTCCTGAGTTTCGGCCGCGGCGCCGCCGGGCGCTCGGTCGAATTTACCGATAGGGTAACCAGGGTGGGCCCGTTGGTACGTACGCGGGAGAACACGCCCGGCGTTCCGTCGGCGGCGACGTTCTCGTTCGAGATGACGCCGGACGACGATGGAACGACCACCGGCAGCGGGCGGTTGTTCGAGGAAGAAATGGTAACGTGCGAGTTGTATTGGACCGCGTCCCGGTCGAAACGTCCGCGTTCGGAAGATAGATTGTTCTACGGCGTATTAAAAGGCTCGCCCAAGTCGGTGGAGAGCGTCGAAGAACGGCGCGTTATGCTCAACTTCGTCGGCGCGCTGGCCGGGTTGTGGGACGATAGTGAAGTAGAGTTGTTCGACGGCGAACGGCGATACGTCGATTTAGAAACGGACGTCTTGCCCGTTTTAATGTCTCACGCGAAGCTCCCGTTGGGCGGCGTTGATATAGATATACCGTCGGTCGAGACCGACGAGCTTTTCTGGTCGCCGGTTGGGCGCCCGCCGGCCGACTTATTAGGGATTACCGAAGGAGAAGCGTCAACGTACGAAGTGCGAGGGCCGGCGCGGGATACCGACAGTTCGGTCGTTTACGTCGGTTTCGGGCCGTTTATCTGCGGCTACGACGGGTCCGATTGGTCCGTCGTTACAAAAGTCGGATATACCGGGAGCGACCCGGTGTTAAAGAACGTTGGCTGGCGCGTCGTGTACCTCGAGTACGACGGCGAGACCGACGAACTTCTCGGCGTTGCCGAGACCGCCGAGGACGATATTCGCGAACACGCGGCGCACGTGAAAGCGAGGTTTACCGTCGAGTTATGAACCGCATGGGGTTAAAGCGTACAGTTACAGACGTTTTCGGCGAGACCGTACTTCTCAGCGACGGCGTCCCGGCAACGTTTCGTTTCCTTACAAAGCCCTACCGGAACGCGGCCGGCGATACGTTCGATGAGTGTCGAATAGACGCGAAGCCTTTCTTCGAGGTGCACGCGGAACCGACCGTCTTCGACGGAACGTTCTGTCGCATAGTCGAAGACCGAAATATCGCGGCCCAGCTTGCGGGCGAAGCTTTTAACGTTGGGAAAGTAGCGAAGGGTCCCCAGAGTAACTCTTTCCGGCCGTACGTCAAGGAGGCGTTCGACCAGTTCTTCGTACGTATCACGCCAACCGGCAACGGGGATGATAGGGTCAATCCTGAAACGGACCGGGTATCCGGCTTCTTTGACTTCCCG
The DNA here is from genome assembly GCA_965371065.1 of uncultured bacterium. GTDB lineage: Bacteria > RBG-13-66-14 > B26-G2 > WVWN01. The sequence goes on along the minus strand of CBDUXC010000110.1, from coordinate 4,610 downwards.
GGCGGCGGCAATACGCTTTTTGACCGGCGCGGCGGCCTTTTCGTACGTTTCGGCGACGGCCGGCGCGTTTACCGAGAACGAGACCACCGTTCGGCCGTTGTGCTCGAGTTCGAGCAGTTGCCCGACGTTATCCGACTTCGTGAGGAAGAGAAGTTTGTGGCGGTCCTGAGCCGCGAACGCCGGGACGAGAAGGCGGCTAAGGTCCGAGACGTGGTCGAGGGCGAGACCGTCGGAGAGTTCGCCGGCGTTCAGAACCGACGGCTCGGGACGTTCGAGGAACTGTCGTACTTCGAGCGTCAAGTCGTCGACGTTTTGAAAGATTACGGGTTCGACCTTACCCGTGAAAGTCAGCTGGAGGTAACAATACGAACAGTCGTACGGACAGCCGTTGGCGTGGGCGAGGATATAGAAATGCGGGCATATGACGCCCGGCGGCGTCTTATCGAAGAAACGTACGAATTTGGATTTTCGGCGGCGTTTTCGGTAGAAGATTTCCATCGGGAAAATGGATTTTACGGGTAGGTTATATCAATTCGACGGCGACGTCAACTGGTTCCCGATTTTAGTAGGGGTTAATTTCCGGGCGGGAGATTCGTAATTGAAACAGGTAACGTTTAACGGCCAGGCGTTGTTCCATCTATACGACAAAGGTATCGCCGTACGCTCGAAGACGCTACGGTTTCACAGCTACAAGGACGAGGAGACTGACGAGCTGGCCCACTGGACCGTCGAAGCCGTCGGCTACCCGCACGTTCACAGCACTCAGGAAATAGGCATTCCCGACTACGAGGTGCGTACGGAAGGGACTGTCAAGGGTTATTACGGCCGCGGGACCCGTATCTGGGTGGTAAAGGACCTGGACGACACGCCGCCGGCACACGGCTGGGAAGCGGCGGCACACGACTCGATGACCGGATACCGGCAGTGGTTGGGCAAAGTACTAAAAGTCGCGAGTACCGACGAAGGCTGGATTATCGAATGCGAACGCCCGTTCGGGTATCCCATCCGGTCGGGCGCCGCCGCGTACTTCTACCGGCCGGGCGTCTTACCTACCGATAACCTGTTAATCCCGAAGCTGTGTACCGTCGAAATCTGGCACGAACAGGAAGAAGGTCGCGCGTCGCCGGTTCCCGCCCCCGTAGAAATCTACCGCCGGTTCGGGCGAAGGGGAAAGACGTCGTTCTACTTCGCGGACAAAGTCGCCGAAGTAGCCGAGGGCGATACGGTCGGGCTTGACGCGGGTTTTTACGCGTTCGTTTCGCAACACGAGCTGCAAGACATCGAAATCAAGATAGACGACGAGGTTTACGTACACCACTATAACGAACCGCCGGCGCCTTTCGACGTCGTCCTGCGGGACGTAGTTAAACCGGCGTACTTCCTTTCGGCCGACCTTTGGGTCGAACAAGTACCTCAGGACTCTAAAAGGTTCAGCGCGCCCGGGAAGCATAAAGCGGTGCATAACGGTAAGCCTATGTACGATACTCTGGGCAGACCGGTCGAGGCCGCCGGCGGTATATACTTAGGTAGGGAACCCGGCGGGGCCGCGTGGGTCGCCCGCAACGTAATAGGTTACGACCCTAACCCGAAGGTCTTCGTAAAGGGCTGTGCCCTGGGCCGTTTTGACGGGGCCCGTTTGACCGAGAAGTTCTATTACAGGGGAGAAGACGATTACCTCAGTCTTCCGCCGTACGAGTTCGCCGGCGGTATGGCCGAGACCGGCGACGAGCTGGTCGGGGCGCGAATACTTACGGACCGGATATGGCAGAAGACACGCCTTCAAGTAGTGTGGGCCGCGCCGCCCGGCGACGACGAACTCCCGGCAGGGTATGACGGGGGTTGGGCCGCGGTATTAATGGTCCCCGGCGACCGCGCCGAATTTATAGAAGAAGGCGACGTTATAAGGCTTGGCGCCGGCCCCGACGACGAACCGTACCCGCGGGAGTACGTAATATCGGAATCGGACGCAGGCGTCCGGTATATCGACGAAGACAGTCCGTACGCCCTGGAGGATTCGTGGCGCGGCCGTACGGAAGTGTTCACCTGGATAATAATATTGGAGCTGGACTCGTCCGGCGATTATACCCATGACGAACAGGTACGGTTGGAAACGCTCGGGAAGTATATATCGGTCGCCAGGGGTTGGGACACGCGCCACGAAATGTGGAGAATCAAACTTAACCCGTGAACCCAATTTAAGCTATGAAACCGTTTATGTCCATAATAGGCGGTAAAACGCGCCGAGCTAAGCGGCTGTCCGAACGATTACCGGCGGCCAGGTGTTTCGTGGAAGTGTTCGGCGGTTCGGCCGCCGTGCTGTTCGCGAAAGAGCGGTCGCCGGTGGAGGTTTACAACGACGCCGACGGGGAGTTAGTCAACTTATTCAAGGCGGTCAGGGACCGGGCCGACGATTTGAGCGAAGCGCTAAGGTTCTTACCGGCTTCACGAAAGTTCTATCACGAACTGGTAAACGGAGATTACGGCGACGGCGGACCCGTTTGGCGCGCCGCCGCGTACTACTTCATCCTGAGGAACTCATTTTCATGTAAACCCGGCGCCGGGTTCCGTTCTAGCGGTTCCGAGCGGTCCCGGTACAGTATGTTCGTCGATTTCACGAAGTGGTCCGAACGGCTCGACCGCGTCTACGTCGAGGACCTTGACTTCGGGAGGGTAATCGAGAAGTACGACGGGGAGGAAACGGTCATCTTCGCCGATCCGCCTTACCCCGGCCGCGAGGGTTATTACAACGGAGAGTTCAAACCGGAAGACCACGAGCGGCTTCGCGACGTTCTTGTAGGAGCTCGCGGGAAGTGGCTACTTACTTACGCCGATACGCCGAAGATACGGGAGTTATACAGAGGTTTTTATATCGGGGAGGAGGCCGTACCGTACTCGGCGTCTTTGGACCGGGGTAAACGGCGCCGGCCGGTGACGGAGCTGGTAATCGCGAACTACAATATTGGGGGCGAATAGTTTGGACTGGGAACCGCTATACGTTTTTACGACGGACGTCGACGAGCCGGAAGAGGGCCGGGAGCACGACTGGGAAGAAGCCGAAGCCCACGGTGAGAAGGTCGTTCCGAAGACCGACCGGGAACGGCCGTCGGCGCCCGGTGCCGCGCTGCGGTATTATCCGGTAGTTGAGGGTTCGGTATCCGTCGTTGCGCCGCCCGATTATTCGGCGTTAAACGTCGTCGACGTGACGGACGTTCCGTCGTGGGGTGTCCCCACCCGGGACGAGGTTTACGTCAATAGGAAAGGCGGCGACAACGCCGACAAGGTTTACGTATACGTGAACGCGGCCCGCGGCGGCGACGAAATATACGTCCGATACGAGTACTATCCTTCCGGCGAAGCGCCGAAGTTGTGCGTTTGCGGCGGCGCGGTCTATTGGACGGGACCTGAAGCCGGTAGTTGGTTCGTATATGATGACGGCGAAGTAAAACGTAGTTATCGGTCGCCGCCGTTGCGAGAAGCCGTACCGTTCGGCGACGGTATATATGCGGCCGGCCTGGACCTATATATCTACTCCCGGCGCCGCTCGAACGTCCTGCGGGATTTCCCCGCCGAAGCGAATCCGAGAGAGGTCCTGGGTTACTTGGCCCAGGCGTGGGGCGCCGACGTAGATTATACCGACACCCGGGTTTTCCGCTTCGCGGCAAAGGCCGGTATTAACCACGTGATAGACGCCGGCGAAGCAATAAGCTTCGGTTCGAAAACCAGGCGGCCGAACGCGCCGGTCGTAGAAATGAATTACGCGGGCGGGCGGGTCCGAAGCGGCGAAGGACAGGAGACGGTAGTTTACCGGAACCCGTATATTGACAGCCTGGCCCACGCTCAATGGGTCGCGGATAGGCTGCGCCGCCGGTACGACGGCGAACGGTCTAGGTTCGAACTGAGGATCGCCGGCGTGAAAGACGTCCAACCCGGTGATACGGTGAAGTTCAACGTCGGTGGCGTCAAACGATCGGGCGTTGTTAGGAAAGCCCGGTTGGATTTGGAAGTACGGATAACGGTTCTCGAGTTGGCTTTAGACTGCGGAGGAGGGGACGCGGAATGTCGAGAGTTCAATACGTTTCAGGCGGAGTAGGTTCGCCAAAGGTGGATGTGCTTTCGTCCAACGGTCAGGTTTTCCGTACGGTTGTTTTGCCGGGACCCACTCGGCTGAACGAGAGCTACGAGCTGGTGGCGGTACGCAACACGGCGGTTACCGGCGGCATCGTGGATACGCCCCGCGGTTATCGGTACCGCGTCGATATGGAGTTCACGACTCTGTCGCTGGGCGAGTGGCGAGAAGTCGTACGGATGTTCAGCGATTACAGCGCCGGAAAGGCCTTGCGGTTTTACCCGCACGACGACGAACCGGGCGTCTTTTACGACGTCGTTCCGGCGTCGGGGATGGCGCTCCCCTATCTGCAAGGACGATACCTGGGCTACGAGGGCAAGGTTTCGTTTGTAGGCGTAGAAGTGCTCGACTACATACCCTGCCCGACGCCCTTCAGCTTCTTCTGTTCGGTGGACGAGACCGGCTACGACCCTTCCGAGATATCGTATTTCGCCGACGCCGAGGAGACCGGCTACACAGCCGGTGAAGTAAGCTACTTCTCAGG
>CBDUXC010000109.1:0-6532 GCA_965371065.1 uncultured bacterium | reverse complement strand
ATTTACCTCGTGCCGACGGCAGCCACTACTACCGTAACGGCCGACCACGTCATCGAAGAGGGGGAGAACCCTCAGTTCCTTTTCGTCCTGAGCGCCCGCCGCGGTGACTAAAACTAAGGTAAGCAAGAGCAACATCGTTTTCCTCATCGTTCCTCCCGCTAGAGCTATTATAGTTTTAACAATCGGTCCGATACTTCAACAACTCCCCGAACCCGGCGTCGAGACCGAAGGATATCTGAAGGGCGCCGGTCGGGCAAGTATTTGCGCACTCTATCCTCCCCTTCATTTACGCTTTATCTCGCAGAACACGCTCGAGCCGTCTATTTCAAGGACGCGGACGTCAGCGTCGAATTCGGTGGTAAACACGCGCCGGTCTACGTGGAACGCCGTTAAAAAGAAAACTCCGAAAGTATATTACTTTCCGTTTAGTATTTTTACGCTCTCCGCCGGTTTTTATATGCCTTAAGGGACCCAGGCCGGATACATATCGTTCGCCGGGTCGTCAGTAAGCCTTTTCAACGTTTTCCCGTCCGCGTCCATAATGAATACGTCGTTGTGGGACTCATACGGGTCTTCGGCTTCGTAAAGAGAGCCGAAAATTATGTATCTACCGTCCGGGGAAAAGGAAGGAAGGTATTCGGCCCGGTCCGTATGCCCCCCGGCTTCGCTAAGGTCCACGACGTCGGTACCATCGCGGCGAACTTTGAAAATGTGCCAGATTCCACTTCCCCAATTTTCGCCGTTATATTGTACGGCTCGCTCGAAAACCAACCATTCGCCGTCCGGGCTCCAAGACGGATCGTAGTTCCCCGGCGGGAAGGCGGGCGTGGAAACACCTGCACCGCCGTCGTATATGGTCTCTATATTCCCGCCGTCGGCGTCCATCTTTTTCAATACGAAGCGAGGCGTTTCGGCGTCTAAGTAGGCAAACGCTATTTCTTTTCCGTCGTTTGACCATGCGGGGTCGCTTTCTATCGCGTTGGGAGTATTGGTCAGGCGGACGAAATCGGTCCCGTCGCGCCTTATCTTATAGATGTCGCTCTGGTCCTCACCGGCAAGTTTCATATGGAATACGATCCATTCGCCGACCGGCGAGAAACTATCGCCTTCCGCGTGATGGCGCGGGTCCGTAAACCGAGTTTCTTCCTTAGTCTCCAGATCGACCAGCCAAAGCGATCGCCTATCCTCATCACCTAATCCGTCGGGTGGGTCGGTATCTTCTTCGGCGCGAGATACAGCGATATAACGTCGCGTAGGGTCGATACCCAAAATAAAGTGGTGTTCGTTCGTGAAGGTAAGACGGTTTACGTTTCTTCCCTCGGAGTCCGTCGCGTATATTTCAGCGCGACGGCTTCCCGTATCCCGGTTCGATACGAATAGAACGTCGGCCGTAGGCGGCAATGTGCCTATCCGCCGTTGTTCGTCCGTCTCCTTATCGCATCCCGCCGTTAAGGCAGTTAGAATTACTCCAGTAATCGTAACGGTAACTTTCGTTTTATTCGCCAACATAAATAGGCATCCTAAAGGGTAAAACATTTCCAGAAAAGATGATAACGAATGATATCTATCATTTCAATATTTAGATTGCTCACCGGTCCGGGTAAAACTAATCCCCGCCGACGATAATTTCGCAGAATATGCTCGAGCCGTCCACTTCCGTTACGTTTACTTCCGCGTTCAATCCGGCCGTCAGCGCCCGGAACTCGTCCGGCCCGACGGTCGTGGCGGTAAAGCCGTCCTTGCAAACGATTACGCCGTCACCTGTCCTCTCGTAATCTATTTCGCCCAGTAGCCCGGCGTCCGCTTGAAGCTCAAACCACTCAAGCCGTTCGTCCCAGAACTTGTCCGAATAGCTGGAGAACAGGGCCGTTCCGCCGACCTTGGTCACACGGACCGCTTCAGCGATAAGCGTGCGTTGGTCGACGTGGAAAGCCGATATCCCGTTCTGGATGCATACGACCACGTCGAAGACGGCGTCGCGAAACGCCAGTTTAACGGCGTCCATATTTATAAGACGGCAGTTAACGTTCCACGCAACAAACTCCGACGCCAATTGTAAACTGGCTAACGAAGTATCGATGCCGACGACCGAACCGGCCTTCGCGGCAAGCGGCGGAAGTATCCGCCCGTACCCGCAACCCAACTCCAGAACCGAATAGCCCGGCCGGATAAACACCAGGACGTGCTCGACTTCGGCGTCCAGGTACCGCCGGACCCCGGGCGTCGCTATATCGTATACGCGCTTCAAGCGTTCGGCCGAGAGCTTATCGTCGTAGTACCCTGGCGTCATCTTTTACTTTACCTGCGAATAAATACCGTAGACGAAAAAGCCTCACAATATGAAAACCGCACGGAGCCTTGCGGTAAACCGAGTAAGGCGCAGGCCTTTGAACGTTTGTACGTTCCCGAAAACGACCGCCGAACGGAATCGCCGGGCCCACGCAAATTCAAATTACCGACTACACGAACCGGCAGGAGTATCACTTCCACCTCCCCTTCGTCGAGTCCCAGGACGACCCGCGGATCACCCTCGTCATCTCGATGCTGGAGTGGGAGAACGCCCAGCTTTCGTGGGACCACGTTGACCACAACAGCCACCTGGTTACGCCCGGCGCGACGGGCGTTGACGCGTCGAGCCTAGGCGATATCAAAGCCGTGTTCAGGTAAGCCGACGAACGTTTCTTTGACCTTTCGACAAAAGTAAAAGCCCCCGGTACAGGGGGTTTTTCACGTTCGAGCGACTATAACGACGAAGTCGCTTGCCGGTTCGTCGCCAGGGTCGCCGAAAGACGGGTAGAACTCAACCGCGCCGAAACCGGCCTTTTCCAGTACGGCCCGGTACTCTTCGTCCTTATATGCTCGAAAGGTCTGGGCGTATCGGGTTACTTGGCCGGACGACGCGTCAACGACGAAGTACCGGACCGTCGTGGTCTCGGTCGCCTCGTCCCAGAAGCTCTCGGTCAAGCAGATATGGGGCCGGCCCGAGAAAAGCCCTGTCTCCGCCGAGTACCACGAAGGGTGCCGCTCGCCTACGGCTTTGATTACCGAGTGAGTATGCGGCTCGAGCAGGAGAAGGCCGCCGTCGGCTAACGCGCGCCGGGCTTTCTTCAAAATCTTCAACGCGTCGGCCGGCCGAAAGACGTTTAACTCGCCGTAAGTGAGCATAACGAGGTCGAAACCATCCCCGAATTCAACGGTCCGAACGTCCCGACAAGTATATTCGCAGTGGAGTTTCCGTTTTTCCGCTTCCCGTTTCGCATACGCAATTGACGCGGGCGAGTAGTCGATCCCGACGCATTCGTGGCCCGCGTCCGCGAACCGCGCAGTGTATAAACCCGGGCCGCAGCAAAGGTCCAGTATCCTCGACGGCTTCGCCGACAACAGGTAACGGTGAATCCAGTCGACGTGCTTTTCTATTATCGACGGGCGCCGGCTCGCCCGGTCGTGCTCCCGGCAAAGGTGCTCGGCGAGCATCCGCTCGCTGAACTCCGGGTCGTCCCAGGGGATGTTATCGCCCTCGGCCCAGGGCTCGGGTACCGGTTCGCGGTAAACTAAATCCAACAGTTTCATAATCTCCCGTCCCGGACGAATAAATAACAAGAGGGGCGTAAAAACGCAAGGGGAAATCTCTCGCGACGGGCGAAACCCTTCGGACGACGCGTCCGGGCTTGCGATCCAGATACTTCGTATCTTAACTTGATTTTCCTCAATAAACGTGTAACATAATCGTCTTTACCATTACGAATAATGAAGACCGCGACAACCGATTTAAAAAAAGGGGAGGTTTCTATTATGAAGAAAAGCATAGTAACAGCGTTACTCGTAATCGCCGTCGCCCTCGTCGGGTACGCTTACTCGAAGTACTCCGGCGCCGTCGGCGGGAGAAGCGAGTACGAGTACCACGGTAACGGGAACGTCTTACTGAAAGTATGGGACGTTATGGGTGAAGGAGACACGAGTGGAGACGGTGGTTGGGTATACCCCCGTATAGGGGGCGAACCTCACCTATATGTCTCCGGGTTTTGGGTAGGCACCGATTGCCACGGGCTAATTAAAGTTAGCGTTAGTTACCAATTGACGGAGCTCGAGTTCGACCCGACCGTTGGACTCGTTATGAGCGACGAAGCTGAATGGCCCGACGGCGTTCCCATCTTCGCCGATCTAGACTCGTACGTGCGTTGCGACGACAGTAATGCCAGCGAAGCAGGTCCTATCGGCATCGAGGTCGAACGCCACGGTTACAGCTTCAGTGCAACACCCAAAGACGACTTTATCGGCTTCCAGTACAAGATATACAACCAAAGCGGGAAAGACCTGAGCGGCGTCTACGTCAGCCGCCCGTGCGATTTCGACATCGGCGGCGAGACTTCTTACATCGAAGACCTGGTCGGGCACGATTCGGCTCGCGACATGCCTTATATGTACGACGACGAAGACGACCACGGTTATATCGGCGTTATATGCCCGCAGGGTACGCCGCTGGGCTCGAAGGTCTGGGATATAATGAGCAACCCGGAGGACGACGCTACGAGGTTCGCCCATATGACTAACGCCACGTGGGAAACAGCCGATACGCCCAACGATTGGCGCGTAATGTACAATACCGGACCGTATAACATACCGAAAGACGGTTATATCACCGTAGCGTTCATCACCGTCTCGGGCGACGACCTGGCGGACCTGCAAGCCAACGCCGACATCGCGATGGACTCGTACCCGGGCGACACGGGGACCGTAAACATAGTCCCGTCGTCGTTGGGCCGAGTGAAGGCTCTGTATAGGTAGGGATATAGCGAGCAAAACGCTGTAAACGCTAATAAATTTTGCCGAAAGGAGCGATTGTGAAAAACGGTATATTGGTAGCGGTATTAATCGCCGCCGTCGCCCTCGTCGGTTTCGCGTACTCGAAGTACTCAGACGCCGGACAGGGAAGAAGCGTATACGACTACCACGATAACGGGAACGTCGAGCTCAAGGTATGGAGTGATATGAGCGAAGGAGATACGGGTGGAAGTGGAGACGGTGGTTGGGTATACCCCCGCGTCGGCGGAATACCTTACCTGTACACCTCTACGATGTGGTTTGGCGTAATCGGGAGCGTAGTAGAAGAGTGGCATAACCTGCTCGGCGTGTGGATGAGCGATGATACAGAATGGCCGGACGACGTCCCTGTATTCGGAGACTTGGATTCGTACGTACTCTGCGATGACAGCGACGAAGGCGATGCCGGTCCCATAGGGCTTTCCGTCGAACGCCACGGCTACAGCTTCACGGCGCCGCCGAAAGACGACTTCGTCGGCTTCCAGTACAAGATATACAACCAGCACGGGTACGACCTGACCGGCGTTTACGTCAGTCGGCCGTGCGATTTCGACGTCGGCGGCGAAACCTCGTATCTCGACGACCTCGTAGGCCACGACTCGAGCCGGAATATGCCGTATATGTATGACGGGGTAGGCGGACATGGGTATATAGGCGTCGTATGCCCGCAGGGCACGCCGCTGGGCTCGAAGGTCTGGGATATAATGAACGACCCAGAGGACGACGCTACGAAATTCGAATATATGACAAACGATACTTGGGAAACGGCCGATACGCCCAACGATTGGCGCGTGATGTACAACACGGGACCGTATACGATTCCCGTAGACGGTTACATTACCGTCGCGTTCATCACCGTCTCGGGCGACGACCTGGCGGACCTGCAGGCCAACGCCGATATCGCGATGGACTCGTACCCGGGCGACACGGGGACCGTAAACATAGTCCCGTCGTCGGTCGGTAGGGTCAAAGCGCTATATAGGTAAAACATCGTAGAAAAACAACCGGCCCAGGGCGGGCCGGTTTTTTGTGTAACCGAAGTAGGGTAGTTAATTGTTCGTCAACGAATCCACCGCCGACCGAATCGCCCGGATGTGCTCCGGCGTCGTACCGCAGCAGCCGCCAATAATCGTTACGCCCGCGTCCAGCAGGTCCTTCACCTTCGCCGCCATAAACTCGGGCGTCTCCGGGTAGACCAATTCTCCGTTTACTATCTCCGGCAGCCCGGCGTTGGACTGTATTATCAACGGCAGGTCCGTAAGCTCCCGAAACTTCCGGGCTATCTTCACCATGTTCTCGATGCCGTTACCGCAGTTGGACCCGACGACGTCGGCACCGGCCGCGGCCAAACCCGCCGCCGCGTCCTCGACGCTCACGCCCATTATCGTATAAAACCCCCGGGGCGTCTCGTCGAAGGTCATCATCGCGATAACCGGGACGTCCGACGAAACCGCTTTCGCCGCTTTCACAGCCAGCGTCGCCTCGGTCAGGTCCATCATCGTCTCGACGAATATTACGTCCACGCCGGCGTTTATAAGAGCTTTCGCTTGCCGTTCGAAGCTCTCGTAAACATCGTCCGAGTCGGCGTCGCCGTACGGTTCCAACAGGTGCCCGCTCGGACCGACGTCGCCGAGTACGTACGCCTTATCGCCGACCGCTTTCCGCACGACCGCGACGCCCGCCGCGTTTATCTCTTCGGTCCTGTCGGCCA
>CBDUXC010000108.1:0-6546 GCA_965371065.1 uncultured bacterium | reverse complement strand
GGGGTTTATTGACACGAAAGAGGTTCGTGGCGCCCGGGTTCCCGCTGCCGACCGTCCGTATGTCGACGCCGACGAAGACCCGCCCGAGAAGCCAACTGAACGGGACGGCGCCCAGAAAATAAGCGATGATCGCAGTAAGTGCGTATTCCACCGGTTTCGCCTCCGGTCCGTATTATACAAAGAAACAGCGAGTTCGTAAAGGGGATTTCTGCGCCCGGGTTTTATCCGGCTGCCCGGAACTCGCCGCTCTCCTCCTGGAGCGCGTTATTGTAGGGTCGGAAATTAAGTATTGACCGCTCGGTGAAACCGACGAGAAGACAAGCCGCCGAGGAAGGCGGCTTTAATATTTGCTGTGAGTCGGTGGGGACGAACCTACCCAAAATGCTCCCGGTAGAGCGGCGCGCGGGGGAGGTTCGGTTAACGGGCGTGAGTGTGGATATTTGACTACCGGGCCTTTATGTGCTATTAATAATATTAACGGCGAAGCGGGTAGAGGATTTTATATATTGATAGAAATAAAATAGTAGAAGGTGGGGAGTGGTATGATTAAACTCGCTGTATTTACGATCCTGGTTTTACTCGTCGTACCCTTAACCGGTTACGCCGGTTGGGAAGCCGTTTACAGCCCGACCGGCGTCGACCTTAAAGACGTCGAAATGTTGGACGTAGATACGGGTTGGGCCGTAGGCGACGGCGGGGTAATTTTGAGGTACGACGGATCCGATTGGGAAATCGCCGGTTCACCGGTTACCGAGGGATTAAAAGCCGTATCGTTTAGCAACGCTAACACGGGTTGGGTGGTAGGCGCCAACGGCACGATCCTCCGTTACGACGACGGCGGGTGGTACGCGGTCGGCAGTCCCACCGACGAACATCTTTACGGCGTTTACACCTTCAATCCTAATAACGTTGTGGCCGTGGGCGCGTCCGGTACGATCCTAAAGTACAACGGGTCCGTTTGGAGCGACGTTGCAAGCCCGACGAGCGTTAAATTATTCGACGTGGCGATGAGTGCGCCTAAAAAAGGTTGGGCGGTCGGCGCTAACGGGGAAATAATAGAATACGATAACATCTGGGTGGCCGTAGCGTCGCCGACTTCGAACGACCTTTACGGAATTGACATCGTTACGGAGAACGACATCTGGAGTGTCGGCGCGAACGGTACTATCATCCATTACGACGGCCTTTGGACAATCGCCGCGAGCCCCGCCGGCGCACGCCTGTTCGACGTATCTATGGGCACCGCCGCCGATGGGTGGATTGTCGGCGAGTTCTCCCAGGCTATGCTCCATTATGACGGTACCTGGTCGAGGGTAACGGTCCCGCTCGATACGGACCTCCGCGGAATCGATATGATCGATGAGACCGAAGGCTGGGCCGTAGGCCTTGGCGGTACAATACTCCATTACGTCAAAGGCGGGTCGTCCTCTGTCGAGCCGTCGAGCCTGGGAAAGATAAAAAGCGCGTACCGGTAGGAATAATTAAGTATAAAGAGTTCGTTTACGGGATAAGTGCGGCGCGCCTGGTAATAAATGTAGGGGCCGACCTTTAGGTCGGCCCCCCGGCTGAAGCCGGGGTTCGCGGCCTTCGGCACGTTAAGCACCGGCGGTTAAAACCGCCGGTATTAGATATATAATGACGGGGCGTTCCGGTTGGAGAACCGCCGCCACTTGCTATCGGGTAGGGCTTACCCAAAATGCTCCCGGTACAGCGGAGAGCCGGGGATGTCCGGGAGGAGGGCGGCACGGACCAGGCAGTCCCGGCCGTAAAGCTCGTTCAGCCTGTCGATCGCCCTGGTCAGCTTATCCCGCTTCGTTTCAAAGAGATGCTTCGGCCGCGCGCCTCGCGCAAGCATAGATACCGAGACCGCCAGCATCCGCGCTCCTTTTATCGCGATGTCGGCGGGTAGCAAAAGCGCGGCGCATCGGTAGATGTCGCCGCCGTCGTCCACGAAGCGCTTCTGGGCGTGACTCCGGGCGACGGTGAAGAAGTTCGGGTAGCGAACCGCGCAGGCCACGCGGCGCGCCACGTAACCGTCGCCCCGCAGGCGGCGCCCCACCCGCTCCGAAAGCCACAAAAGCACACGACCGATTTCCCCGGGTTCCCGCACGTCCCTGGGGACCGTCAGCGAGTTCCCCACCGACTTAACTTCGTTGTCGCTCCAGAAGGGAACCACCGGGCGTCTGTCAATTCCGCGGCCGACCATCCGGAGCGACTCGCCGACGACGCCGAAGCGCGCTTTCAAGCGTCTGAGAGGGATGCGCCCCAGCTCGCCGCAGGTCCGGGCGCCCAGGTCCGCGAGATATTCCCCGACTTTTTCTCCTATTCCGGGCATAGCGGTCGTCGGCAGGTTCTTGAGCAGGTTCGGTACTTCCAACGGGCTCAGGACCGTCAGCCCATCGGGTTTCCCTATCCCGGCGGCGTACTTCGCGAGCAGCTTGTTCTCGGCGATGCCTATCGAACAGCTCAGCCCGAGCTCGACTCTTATTGATTCTTTTATCTTTGCCGCCAGCTCGTCCGGCGAGCCATATCGCTCACACGTCGGCGTGGCGTTCAGGGCCAGCTCGTCTATGGACGATATCTCGACGACCGGCGTGAACCGGGACGCGATAACCACCACCCGGCGCAACGCGTGGGTGTACCTGTGGATGTCGGCCGGGACGGTAATGAGACTTGAACAATGCCGTTTGGCCTGACCTATGGACATCCCGGCCTTGATTCCATATTTCCGCGATTCGTACGACGCGGCGGTGACCACGGACCTTTTCTTCCGGGAGCCGGTAACGACAAGCGGTTTTCCTGTCAGTGCCGGGTTGACCCGACGCTCGACGGCGCAGAAGAACTGGTCCATGTCAATATGCAGGACCACTCGCTCCCAGCGCTCGCCGGCAATATCAACTCCGGGGAACGCCGACGCGCCCGGGCGTTTGCCGCCGAGAAGCGACTGTCGTGTCGCCAATCCTGTGGTGCTTCCCCACATTCGTGCCTTACCCTATATCCATCCCGAACACGGCCCTTATAGGCGACGGGTTGGGATGTATCGTTGGCAGCGTCGTAATCGGGTGGACCCGCCCCCTCAACAGAGACGCGCGGACCAGGCCGACGGCGCCGTACTTCTCGTTGACGGCGTCCACGGCCTCGACCAGACGGTCCCGGCGCTGTTCGAAAAGCCCCTGGGGTCTGGCGTGTCGTATCAGCATCGAGACCGAGACGCCCAGGAGCCGGACGCTTTTCTGCGTCATGTCGCCGGGCAACAGCGGCCAGCCGGCCTCGAATATGTCCCGGCCTTCGTCCAGGAACCGGTCCAGACGATGCGAACGACCGACGGTGAAGAAATCCGGGTAGCGGCAATAGGCGGAGATGCAGCGGCCCGAGTAGTTCCCCTTGCGCATCCGGCGCCCGACCCGCTCGCAGAGCATCAGGAAGACGCGCCGTATTTCCTCCGCATCAAAAATATCGTGGGTCAGGGTGGTGGAGTGGCCGACCGATTTTGCGTCCTCGATACGGTCATACGGGACGACCGGGCGCCGGTCTACGCCCCGGGCCATGTCGCTTAGGACCTCGCCTATTATCCCGAAGCGGGCTTTGAGCCGGCGCCGGGGGACCCGCGCGAGGCGCCCGCAGGTCCACGCGCCCAGTCGCCGCAGGTGTACCTCCATCCGGGAGCCGATGCCGGCGAGTTCTGTAATCGGCAGGTCTTCCAGCACGTCGGCGACCGCTGACGGCCGCAAGAGCGTCAGGCCGTCGGGCTTCTCCATCCCGGACCCGAGCTTCGCGAGCATCTTGTTAGGGGCTATCCCGACGGAGCAGTTAAGCCCAAGTTCGGATTTAATCGCGTCCTTCAGGGCGTGGCCCAGTCGCCGGGGCGTTCCCCATCGGTCGAAGGTGCCCGCGATGTCCAGGAAGAGCTCGTCTATGGAGAAGACTTCGACGGTGGGGGAGAAGCCCTCGGCAATAGCTGTGAGCTCCCGCAGTGCGCTGGCGTACTTGTGGCCGTCTGCCGGGACCAGTACGGCGTTCGGGCAGAGCCGGACCGCCTCGCCGGTGGGCATTCCGGCGGAGATACCGTAGCGCCGGGCCTCGTAGCTGGCGGTCGAGACGACGGACCGCCACTTGCGGGAGCCGGTGATGAGCACGGGTTTACCCTTCAGATGCGGGTTGGCCTGCTGCTCTACGGCGGCGAAGAACGCGTTCATGTCCAGGTGCAGTACGACGCGTTCCCAGGGCTCGCCGTACGCGACGGCGCCGGCCCCCAGAGCCGAGGGCCCGGGTCTCTTCCCGCCCAGGTGCGGGCGTCCTATGTATGGACCGGGGGCGGTCATGAGCGTCTCCCGGGTTGGTATCTTATTGTATAAATAGTAGGTTTATGCTAATAATATCGCCTGGCGTCCGACGTTAAACAACTCAGAAAAAAGAGACGTTAATGGGTGAAACCATAGTTCGGGTACTCCGAGAAGTAATCTGGCGTTGTTTGATAACCGCCGGGATACTCGCGGTTTTAGACCTGGGTATGAACGGGCTCACGCGCGGTATTTACCCCCGGTTCGGCGACAACCTTGCGTTATTGGGCCAGTCCTTTACGATAAATTTGGGTTTCGTAACCGGTCTATTCGTTCTAACGGCGGTCATACTAATACTCGCCAGGCGCGTAACGCCCGGGTTTAAGTTTTGGGGGAATACTGAAATAACTGTGGTGGCCGGCGCGGTAACCGCCGCAGCGCTCATTTTTGTATTCGTATCTGTACACGTTAACACTGTATTTATCCACAGTTCGCTTTCGGCGGCCGGGCTTTTCGCCAACGTCGTAATGTTCCTTACGTTCTTCGTTTTCACCCTTATAATCTTCTGGGCGGACGGCCGGACGGCACACTGGCGACGCCGGCTGTTCTGGCGCGTCGGAACCGGTGTTTTAGTCGCCGTAATGGGAGTGCTCGCCGTCGCTTATGTCTTTTTTCCCCAAGCTACGAAGTTGGTTAGGCCCGACCCGCCGGTCGGAACCCCCAACTTCGTTATAGTCGTATTGGATGCTCTCCGCCGGGACCACGTATCGGCTTATAATCCCCAAACTGCTCCGGAAACTCCGAACCTCGATGAGCTGGCGGAGTCGGGCGTAAAGTACGAACTGGCTTTCGCGCCGTCTACATGGACGGTACCGTCTATGGCCTCTATGAACAACTCCCAGTATCCCCAAGTCCACCGTGTCAGCCTCGTTCAGGCTGCGCCGGGCGATATCCCGACTCTGGCCGAAGTGCTGGCGGCGAACGGGTACGATACGCGGGTCATTACGGGTAACCAGATACTACGCCGGGACCTGGGCTTCGCCAAGGGGTACCGCGATTACGAAGAATACTTTGACGTACGCGAACTAGAAGCTTTCCGCTATAGCACCCTCTATCTTTTCGTCCGTTTGTTACGAAACAAAACCAACGACCTCTTGGGTTATCGCCCCGATGTAACTACCTGGTGTACCGAGCGTACGACGGCTTATCTCGAAAAGCGCGTAGAGAATGACCGCCCGTTCTTTCTATGGGTGCATTACCTGGATCCTCACGGACCCTTGGTTCCGCCGGTCGAATATATTCCGGCGGATACCCCGTGCAGGGACGAGGCTCTCGAGTTCCTCGCCGGCGAACCGGAAGACCTTTCCAGGTACACCGCCGACAAAGTGGACGTGACGCGTATACTATACGACGCTGAGGTCCGGTACGTAGACGCGGCCGTCGGCCGGCTCTGGGAAACGGTTGTCGAAACCGGTCTTGCGGAAAACACGCTCTTTATCGTAACCGCCGACCACGGCGAGGAACTCTTCGAACGAGGGAAGTACAACCACGGCCATACGATGTACCCGGAACTGACCCATATACCGCTGTTAGTATATTATCCGGAATATTTGGACGGGAAACGCCGCTCCGACCCGGTTACCTTATTGGACCTGGCTCCCACTATACTGGACGCGGCGGGTTTGCCGGTTCCCGAAACGATGGAGGGCGAGAGCTTGCTTACCGTACCGAAGGGCCGCAGTTCGCGCGTAATTTACGTCGAAGGCACCATAGACCGGCCTGAGACCGACAAGGCTTTGTTCGCCGCTCCTTATTACTACGTCTACGGCGGGCCCGACGAACCGGGAGAACTGTATGACGTTCGCGACTTCGACGGCCTGGGGGAGCCGCCTGCGCCGGTTACGAATCTTTACCCTGAAGTAGCCGCCGACCTGAAAAGCGAGATGGAAAAGCACCTGGAGTACCTCGAGGCGAAAAGCGCCGAGTTTTCGGAGGGTGCTACCGTCCGTATCGAAAAAGGAGCCCGCGAGAGGTTGAGGAAACTGGGTTATTTTAACTGACGGTCGCAACGGAAAGTGCGTTGCTTATCTCGTTTAATTAAAGTTTCAAAGAACGATATTTACGTTAATGGGTCGGCCCGGACGGGAGCGCCATAGGCAGGCGTGGGGGACCTGCGGGTAATAAACGCGGGTGCGCTTGGCGGGCCCCCGCCCGGGTGCGGGCGTCCTGTGTACGGGCCGGGGGCGGTCAGTGGTTTTCTGCGTTT
>CBDUXC010000107.1:0-6569 GCA_965371065.1 uncultured bacterium | reverse complement strand
ATATTTAGCGTCGGCGGCAAGTGCCGTCGATTTAAGCAACTGTGAAATGTGTCACGAATCCGGCGGTATCGTGCCGCCGCCGGCCGGTTTATCCGCGTCGCCCCACGCCGGTTTAGCGTGCCTCGACTGTCATGCTAACGCACGGGAGCCGCATAAGGGGGGCGTCGTTACCCTTGGGTGTACTTCTTGTCATCAAACGACGGCCGAAACTTTATCGGGCAGCATCCACGGGACGGGGACCACGGGCGCACCTACCTGTTATACTTGCCATGGGATCGGCCACGCGGTTTTACCCTTGACGACCGGACGATTGCAACCTTCGTACGCGCCCGAAGTTTGCGGCCGTTGTCATTCTGACGTTACGGAGCGGTATTTAAGTTCAGCGCACGGGAAAGCGGCGGCAGAGAATGACCCCACGGCGCCGCCGTGTTACCTTTGCCACGGCGACCCTCATAGCGTTTCAAGTATCGAATCGGACCCGAACCTATCGCCGGATAATCTTTTCGGTTTCTGCGGCTATTGCCACGCCGGAAAACGTGCGACCAAGGATTCGCCGTATACGGTACCGGACCCTGTAAGTCAATTGGACGCCAGCGTCCACGGACAGATAAATATTGAAACAGGTAGGCCGAACACCGGCTGCCCGGACTGCCACGTACCGCATAGCGAACAACCGTCCTGGGAACCGACTTCGACCACTAACTTTATGAGCGTCCCATCTACTTGCGGACGTTGTCATCCGCGCGAGCTTGAGTTATATTCGATCAGTATCCACGGTTTAGCGGCCGCCGCCGGTATAAAGGAGGCGCCTACCTGCACCCACTGCCACGGCGACCATAACGTTATCGCCGTGGACGAAGCCGGGCCGTACGGCGACAAACGAACCAGGACCGTTGCGATATGCTCAAGTTGCCATTACGCTCTTGCCCTTTCCGAGAAGTTCGGTATGCAGAACGACCGGATACCGACTTTCGAGAGGAGTTACCACGGTATCGTTTCCGAAGGCGGCAAGACGACCGCCGCAGATTGCGGGAGCTGTCACGGTGTCCACGACGTCTTGCCTTCCTTCGACCCACGGTCGAGTACCCACCCGGCTAACCTCGAGGAAACCTGCGGGTCCTGCCACCTGAGCGCGACCGAGAGGTTTGCGAACACCAGCGTCCACGACCCGAAAACGAAGCCGAGGCTTTCGCCGGCCGACGTCGTCGCGTACTTGTATATAGCCCTGATAATTATTGTCGTTGGTGCGATGGCGTGCCACAACATCCTGGATTATATAGGGAAAATCAGGGACGTTCGTAAGGAACAGCTGAACCGTTCCCGGGCCCGATCCAGATTGTCGCTCGGCGAAAGAGTACAGCATATCTTTCTATTATCTACTTTTTCGCTCCTTGCGTTTACCGGTTTCTCAATAAAGTACCCTTCGGCGTGGTTCTTCTCGTGGTTGGTTCATCTTGAGGGTCCGTATCCCGTCCGCACTACGATACACAAAGCCCTGGGCGTTATTTTGATAGTCGTTTCCGTATATCACATTGGATATATGGTTTTGACTAAAGGCGGGCGCCGGCGCCTGAAAGCTATTGCACCGCGGTTTAAAGACGTAAGGGATACGTTTCGATCGGTCCTCAATAAATTGGGAATCGTCAAACGAAAGCCCGAATACGACGAGTTCAACTACGCCGAAAAAGCGGAGTACTGGGCGTTGGTGTGGGGAAACATCGTAATGGCTTCTACCGGTTTATATATGTGGTTGGACCCTTACTTCCAGGAACACTTACCGTTCTGGTTCTATTCGGTCGTCCGCGCTGTGCATTTTTACGAGGCTTATCTCGCCGTCCTCTCGATCGTAATATGGCATCTATATCACGTGATTTTCGACCCGGCCGTTTACCCTATGAACTTCGCGTGGCTGGACGGTAAAATGACTGAGGAGTTACTTATAGAAGAAAAACTGGAATATTTACGGAAATTAAAATAGGCGTAAAAGGACGACGATAAACCGCCGTGGGATGAACGTACGTAGACGTAAGTAACGTTCGAAGCCGCAGGGCGTTGAATACGCGCTATTAGCAGCGTTTTACGATACTCTGTTATCCGTATGTTAACCTTGATGGGTGTTATATATCGTGTTAGGCGGACGCGTGATTAAAGAGGACTATTTTAGTCAACTTAAGGAGGTGTGCTCGTGAGATACGTTACTATTTTTGCTTTTATATTCGCGATAGCTGGCGCGGCCTGGGGTTACGGCGGTTACGTCAACGACATCCCGAACGGCGGCGTTAACAGTTGTGACACGTGCCACCTTAACGACGATTTCGCAGAGGATTTCTCGGATGCCGGTGACCAATGGACCGTTGCCCTCGCCGCTTTGGATAGCGACGGCGACGGTTACTCAAACGGGACCGAGCTACTCGACCCCGACGGTACCTGGTCCGAGGACGACCCGGACCCGGGGGACTCTGACGACGTTACCAACCCCGACGACCCCGGCGACCATCCGACGGCCGTGGGCCAGGCAAGTCTGGGGGAGACCAAGGCAAATTTCCGTTAATCCCGTTACGGTAAATTTAGATTAAATAAAAAATGCCCGGTTCGTTACCCGGGCGTTTTGATAAGCTTTGCGGGGTTTACAAATTACTGTTCGGTTTTTTTGAACCAGTGGCGGTACGGCTCCTGAATATAAACACGGACCGCGATAAGCCCGGTAAACACCATCCAGAATATCCAGAGGTATTTGACCGCCGGATCCCGTTTATACGTCAGAACGCTCGATTCGGTAAAGTCGATAAACGTTACGTTATGCCCTGATACGTCCGTTTCCTTACCCCGGTCGACGCGTACGTTTTCCCCTTCTACGTCAGGCGGTTTCAGCTCGAGATAAGGCTCGATAGGTTCGGAACCTTCGTCGGTAAGAAGCGTACCGTGGCGGACCGGGCGTACCTGCCAGTCCTCGTCTCCCAATTTTAACGGCGCGCGCGCGGTCGTCTCCACCTTCTCGCCGTCAACGTCCAACGTTATCCGCTGGTCGTAGTTCGCCTGGTAAAACTTGAGCCCGCCGTAAACCATGGGGTCGTTGACCTCGATATCCTTTTTCTTAACGACTTCGCCGTTTTCGGTTACTTGTATGGAGCTGGTCCAGTCCTTCACGAACAGTTCGCCGCCCATTTCGACGTTGGTGGTTTCGAAAGACTCGAGGCGTATTTTGAAGTCACTTTCTACGTCGGGCGGTGCTTTCAAGCCGAACTTTGGCGCAAACCTGTACCAGTTGGTTTCGGACCATTTGAAGAGTACGGTCGTTTCATCGCCCGGTGCCAGTGTAATATTGCCGCCGAACGAGACCAGAAAGGTCGTAAAGAACCCGGCGAACATCGCGAACAACGCCAGGTGGTAAAGGGCCGATACGAAGTCCCGGTGCGTTACCTTCTTCGTGAAAAAACGGGCTACGATACTAATCGCGCAGGACGCGAGGTTTATGCCCAGCAGCAAAGCCGGGACGACGAAAACCGGACTGCGGAAGATGCTCAATAACCCGAGGGTTTTCAGGGTTTCGTAAGTCCCCGGGCCCCACGCGTCCGCGTAATATTCGGGCTCCATATTCTGGGGAACGACGGACCCGATTATCTGGAAGACGGCCAGAATTAAAATGAGCACGACCGCCAGCTCGAGGGAAGTAAGTACGGCCCAAGTTTTTTTGAGTACGTTTTTCATCTTATCCCTTCCTATCCGTACGCGTGGAACGTAGGAAGGCCCAGAAGTTTAGCGATCCAATTGAACCCGAGGAACGTTAATATCATGCTGACGAACCCGAGGATGACGAGGACCGAGGCCGGCCATCCCGAGAGCGAGGGTTTCCTTTTTGCGTGAAGATACGCCGCGTAAACGCACCACGTAACGAGTGAGGCGGTTTCCTTCGGGTCCCAGGACCAGTAGGTGCCCCACGCCTCTTCGGCCCAGCCAGCCCCGGAGAAGACGCAGAACGTTAGCAGTGGAAAGCCGAAAAGGATTAAAAGGTATGAATAGTAATCGTACTTCGGTTCGGCGCCCCGACGCGCCAGGTCTTCTATCTTCAAGGAAAAAGCGGCCACGAAAAGGGCGTACGAAGCAAACGCCGGCGGAATGTGCCACGAAAACCAAACCGTATCTAAAGCCGGCGATAAAGGTATCGGCCGGGCCTCGCGCGTCACGCCATAGAACATCGCGGCCGACGCGATAGCGAAAAGAACCGCGCCTCCCGACCGCAAAGGTAAACGGCCGAAGTGTTTTATCACCAGGAAAGCCAGCACTCCCGACCAGGAAAAGAAGCTAAGGCATTCGTAAAGGCTCTGAAAAGGCGGATGGCCGGCTTCAACCCAGCGGAAAACGATTAAAGCCGTATGCACGCCGAAGACGGCCCAATCAAGCTTAAGAACGCCACCCGTTCGGATTATGTACGTAACGAAGCACGCCGCGTAAGCGAACGCGAGGAACCAGTAAACGCCGACGTCGATTTTCAAAAGGGTGGAAAAATCCATTTCCCCATCTTCCCGTCGTTTGATTCCTGTTAAGCCGGGGCCGTTTCCGCTTTTAAGTTAATATCACTCGGCCGCCGCTTCAAGGATTTTATTCAGGTCTTCGGCCGATTTGGAAAGTAGCGCGTTCGCATACTTCTGGTTATGAGCGCCGTACGTGGCGTCGGTCATTACGAAAGCGTGGTTGGCCCGGGCGTTTTCGTATAGAGTAAGAGCGCTTTCGCCGTCTATGGTTATTCCGGTAAGCTCGCCTTTGATGGTTTTAACTTCGGTGAGTAAGCGCGCCACCTCGTCGGCTTTCGCGCCGATACCTTTCTGCCACGAACTAAATATGCTGGCGTAAGCCGGTTTATGGCATTTGGTACACGTCTCGCCGGTGGGACGTTCTTCCAGGTTCGTATGGCACGACCTGCATTTAAGGCCCGGCATTACCGACGGCGTATCTTTGACGCCGCGGCCGCCGGTCCCGGCGTGCATCTTCGTCTGGGCCGCGTGGCACTCGGCGCAGCTTCTTTTCTTGTCCTTATGGTGACAATCAATGCAACCGACCGATACTGAGGCCGGTTTCGTTTCCGGATGGCAAATACTACATCCTAACCGCGCTTCGTCCAAATGAGGAGTGTGTTCGAAGGATTTCCCTCGATACGATAGGGTATTATAGCGGTAATCGGCGTGACAAGAAGCGCAGTCGGCGTCGCCTTTCACGTGGTGGCACGAAATGCAGTCGTAAGCGGAATCGAGCGTAACGCCGTGGCGTTCTTCGTCGTGGCATTCGGTACAGTAGAGCTCTTCGCCGAAGATATGTTTATAGTGGGAAAAAGTCCCGCCGGCCAGGCTGAAGGAAGTGTGTTCGATACCGAAGTGGCAACGGGTCGCGCAACTTTTGTCAGGGTCGGTCGTATGCGTGAACTTCGATATATCGTAACCGCCGTACGAGCTCACCAGGGCGACCGCTTTATCGGCGTCCCGTACGGAGGCTTCGATTAACTCGTTAGTATATATAACATTATGGGCGCCCCAACTCCGGTCGGCGGATACGAGGTTCAGGTTCTTCTCGGCGCCGGCGACGAGCTCCAGCGCTTGTTCGCCCGACGGCGTATCTCCGTACGGCGTAACTTTCCGCTTTGCGTCGGCGACGATACGCTCCGCTTCACCGAAATGCGTTTTGGTCTCCGATTGCCATTCGGCGAGCATGGAACTGAAGAGAACGGAATGGCATTGGGTACACGATTCCGCGTCGGCGGCGGGGAAGTGGGCCGGACTCCCGACGTGTCCGGGGGCTTCTTTCTCGCCCGTATGACATCCGATACAACCGACGCCGGCGGCGAACATCGGGTCCGCGGTACCCTTCGCGTGGACGCCGCCGGTACCGATATACAGCTCCTCCTGGACCGAATGCATATCGCCGTGGCACCCGGCGCAGTCGGGCGCGAGAAGCGGCGATACCTCGTGGCGCCCGTGTGATATCTCGTTATGGCACTCGAAACATTCGACCTTATGTTCGGTTATATGAATTAAGTGGAGTTCGTCGGACGTATCCGCTTCCAGCCGCCGGTCCGGATGGCAGCGTACGCAGGCCCGAGGCGATACTGCGCCGTCGCCCACCGTTACGCCGGTATGGCACTTCGTGCATTCTACCCCACGGTCCGTGTACTCTGCGTGGTCGAACTCGACGCCGCCGTATTTGACAACGCCTTTAGGCCAACCGTGGCAAAGAGTACAATCTGAAATGTCCTCGCCGGCTTCGTCTTTCTTAAAATGGCAGGTGAAACATACCGATTCGGTAACTGTAAGGTGTGACCCCATAACGATACTGGAGTGGCACGAGGTGCATTTCAATTTTTTCCCGCGCCTTAGCTCGCCCAGGTGCGCAGCATGATCGAAACGTATGCCTTTTAAATAATCGACGTTACCGGCCAATAGCCGGTCTTGATGACAACCTCCGCGAAGGCAGCTCGAGTCCTCTATCTCGGCCCAGAAGCGGGTGCCGTACGTACCTGTGAAGTATTTTGCGACCTGCGATATAGCCACGTATTTACCTTTAAAATAGCCGGCGGCGCC